>NZ_JALGRS010000004.1:211676-382576 GCF_022815565.1 Rathayibacter sp. VKM Ac-2926
CGGCTGAGCGTTCCGCTCAGCCGACGCTGTGCATCCAGATGACCCGCGCGAAGTCGCTGGCGGCGCGGAACGGCTCGAGCTCGTCCTCCCAGGCCTGGCCGAGGGCGAGGCGCAGCTCGCGGTGCAGCTCGATGGGGTCGGCTCCGGCGCTCTCCATGGCGGAGCGGATGCGGTCCTCGGGGACGACGGTGTTGCCGGCGCTGTCCGTCTGCGCGTAGAAGACGCCCAGCTCGGGAGTGTGCATCCACCGGCCGCCGTCGACGCCCGGAGAGGGGTCCTCGGTCACCTCGTAGCGGACGTCGGCCCAGCCGCGGAGCGCGGAGGCGATCGCCGCACCGGTGCCGACCGGTCCCTCCCAGGCGTACTCGGTGCGCTGGGCACCGCGCTGCACCGGCTGCTCGATCCAGTCGAAGTTCACGGCGCGACCGAGAGCGCGACCCGCTCCCCATTCCAGATGGGGGCAGAGCGCGCGGGGGGCGGAGTGCACGAAGAGCACACCCCGAGTCTGTTGCGTCACCACGCTGTCCTCCGTCCGTCCTGGTGCGTCTTCCCCAACGACCTGGACCACGAGCGACGTGCAGTGCCTTCTTGTGCGGTGGACGAGCCACCAGTCGAGATTATGCAGGACCCTCCGCGCCACGACAAGGCGCCTCGCCGCTCCCGCCGCCGGGTCGCGCAGATCCCCTGCCTATACTCGGGAAAGTCCGCCCGAACCGCGGCGTCGCCCGGCTCCGGGCCCGCGACCCGCTCGAGAGGAGCCCCGTGTCGGTCCGCGACGGTCTGCTCGCTCTTCTCACCCTCGGCCCCGCGTACGGGCTGCAGCTGCACGCCGAGCTGCTCGATCGGGCGGCCCACCGCCGTCGCGTCAACGTCGGGCAGATCTACTCCACGCTCGACCGGCTGCGCGAGCGCGGCCTCGTCGCGGCGGCGGGATCGACGGAGGACGGCCTCCCCCTGCACGCGCTCACCGACGAGGGACGGGCCGAGGCGCTCGCCTGGCTGAGCGGCGAGGGCGCGTCCGCCGAGGAGGACTGGGACGACGTCCTCGATCGCATCCTCCTCGCCTCGAGCCTCTCCGACGCCGACCTCGATGCGGTCCTCGACGCCTACGGGAGCACGCTCCCCGAGGAGCAGGAGGCTCTCGACGAGCACCCGCAGCGCCGCCTCGCCGCACGGGCGGTGCTGGTGCGCGACGACGCGCTGCGCCGGCTCCTCGACGCCGCCAGGGAGGAGCTCGCCGGGGCGGGCGACGGAGCGGCCGTCCGCGGCTACGCCCTCGAGCGCCCGCGGCGCGGACGCAAGGCGGCGGCGCGGGACGACGCCGCGACCGAGGGGCCGCTGAGCGCACAGAACGACCGGCACGAGACAGGCGCGGGCGCCGTCGCCTAAGGTGGGGGCTATGATCCGTTCGCCTCTCGGCCTCCGCGTGTCCACCTCCGCGCGCCGACGGCTCGTCGCAGCCGGAGCGGGCACGGTCCTCGTCCTCTGCGCCGCCCTGGCCGCGCCGATGGCGGCCTCCGCCTACGACCCGGCCGACTACCCGTCCTGGTCGGACGTCGAGGCCGCGAAGTCGAGCGAGACCGCGACCGCCGCCGAGGTCGACCGCATCACCGCGATCCTCGCCGACTTGCGCGATCAGGCCGCCGCCCTCACCGACGCCGCCATCTCCCGCGCGTCCGAGGCCGACGCCGCTCAGAGCGCGCTCGACGAGGCCACCCAGCGCGTGACCGCCCTCGAGGAGCGCGCCGCCGCGGCCCGAGCCGACGCGGACGCCGCGAAGGAGCAGGCAGGCCGGCTCGCCGCTCAGCTCTACCGCAACGGCGGCACCGACGCGACGCTGAACCTCCTGGTCGGCGGCGATCAGTCCGACAAGCTGCTCTACCGCCTCGGCACCATGAGCCAGCTCACCCTGCAGACCAGCCGCCTCCAGAGCGACGCCGAGTCGACCGAGAACGCCGCCGCCTCCCTCGCCGAGCAGGCGGAGCAGGCGCGCACGGAGCGGCTCTCCCTCGTCAGCGCCGCGCAGGACGCGCTCGCCACGGCGCAGGCCGCGCAGTCCGAGGCCGACGCGAAGGTCGCCGACCAGGAGCAGTACAGCGCCGGGCTCTACGAGCAGCTCGCCTCGCTGAAGAACACCACGGCCGCGCTCGAGGAGGAGTTCGCCACCGGTCAGGAGGCGAAGGCCGCGTTCGAGGAGCAGGAGCGCCTCTCCCGCCTTGCCGCCGAGGCGGAGGCCCGGCGTCAGCAGGCCGCGAAGGCGCCGTCCGCACCCTCCGCTCCGGCACCGGCGGCGCCCGCGGCCCCGTCGACGGGCGGAGGCGGCGGCCCGGTCGAGCTCGGCGACGACGACGCGTCCGGCAAGGACAGCAGCGCGAAGACCATCGCCGCGCTCGGCAGCTACGCCGGCCGGACCGACGGCATGTCGCCGGCGCAGGCGCAGAACTACGCGCGCTCCGTCATGGGCGTCCACGGCTGGGGCCAGGACCAGGCCGACAGCTGCCTCATCCCGCTCTGGAACGGCGAGTCGGGCTGGCGCTGGAACGCGCTGAACCGCTCCTCGGGCGCCTACGGCATCCCGCAGGCGCTGCCGGCGAGCAAGATGGCGACCTACGGCGCGGACTACCAGACCAACGCCGCGACCCAGATCGACTGGGGTCTGGCCTACATCTCCGACCGCTACGGCTCGCCGTGCGCGGCCTGGTCGGCCTGGAACAACCGCTCGCCGCACTGGTACTGAGCCACAGCACCGGAGCCTCGGTCGGGCAGTCGCGTCACTTCGCCTCGTCGTAGGCGTCGACGATCGCGACGGTGACCGGGAAGTCGGTGTCCTGATCGCCGAACAGCGCCCGCCCGGCGCGCACGGCGGCCTCGCGCACGACCGCGGCGACCCGCTCCGCCTCCTCCGCGGGCGCGTGCACGATCACTTCGTCGTGCAGGAAGTAGACGAGGTGCGCGAGCGCGCCCTCCGCGCGCAGCCGGGCCCGCAGCTCCCCCATCCAGCAGAGCGCCCACTCGGCGGCCGTGCCCTGCACGACGAAGTTGCGGGTGAAGCGCCCCCAGTCGCGGGCGCGCTGACCACCGGCGTCGACGTCGCCGGGCGGTGAGCTGCGTCCGAGCCGGGTCGACACCCGCTCGCCCCGCTCGCCGGCGCGGGCAGCCGCTTCGACGTGCGCGACGGAGAGGGGGTACGCGCGCGTGAGCCGCGGGAGCAGCCGCCCGGCCTCGCCGCTGGTCGCCCCGTACATCGCGCCGAGCATCGCGACCTTGGCTCGCGGCCGGTCCGGGACGACGCCCGCGTCGACGATGCCCTGGTAGAGGTCCTTGCCCCGCCCCGCGGCCGCCATCACGGTGTCGCCCGCCAGCGCGGCGAGGATGCGCGGCTCCAGCTGCGCCGCATCGGCGACCACCAGCTTCCAGCCCGCGTCGGCGGTCACTGCGGCGCGGATCTGCCGCGGCAGCTGCAGCGCTCCCCCGCCCGACGTCGCCCAGCGGCCGGTGACGACGCCGCCGACGACGTACTCCGGCCGGAAGCGCCCGTCGTGCACCCAGGCGTCGAGCCAGGCCCAGCCGTTGGCGGTCAGCAGGCGCGAGAGCTTCTTGTACTCCAGCAGCGGCGGGATCACCGGATGCTCGATCGAGGTCAGCTCCCAGGAGCGGGTCGACTCGACGGTCAGACCGGCGCGGCGGAGCGCGCGCAGGAGGTCCGCCGGTGAGTCGGGGTTCAGCTCGGGCGCGTCCAGCTCGCGGCGGATGTCGTCGGCCAGTGCCTCGAGGCGGGCCGGCCGTCCGCCGAAGCGCGGCCGCGGACCGAGCAGGTCGGTGAGGACGCGGTCGTGGACGTCGGCGCGCCACGGCAGCCCGGCCGCGGCGATCTCGCGGGCGATCAGCGCGCCGACCGACTCCGCGGCGAGCAGGAGCCGCAGGCGCCCGCCCTGCGCGGCCGCAGCCAGCGCCTCCTCCTGCCGGGCGAGCTCGACCAGCGGGTCCAGCTCGTCCGTCTCCGCGGGCGCCTCCTCGAAGCCGAGCAGCGTGTCGCCGGCGACCGGGGCGGCGGCCCCGGCGTCCCACGCGTCGGGAGCCGAGCGGGCGAGCGGCGAGCGCGCCGTCTGCTCCGAACGGCGGAGGATCGCCCGGGCGAGGCGGAGATCGTGGCAGCGCGCGACGTGCACGCCCTCGGCCAGGAGAGCCGGGTACCAGCGGGCGGTGTCGTCCCAGACCCAGCGCGGACGCTCCGGCTCCCGCTCGCGGACGAAGGCGGCCAGCTCGGCCGGTCCGCGCCCGCCGCCGACCTCGGCCCCCGAGCCGTCCGCGACGACCGCCCGCCACTGCCCCGTGGGGCCACCGGTGAGCGCGAGGAGCATCCGGCCATTCTCCTCCGCGGCAGAGCGAGCTCGGACGACGGCCTCCGCCGCCAGACTCATGAAGCGGGCACCCCGGCCGGCCTCGACGCCGGGTAGCCCGGGAACGGCTTCTCCTGCGCGGTCAGCGGCTGATGCGCCCACAGCGTCGCCGCGATGGTCTCCATCGACCGCGAGTAGCCCACCAGCGTGCGCTTGCCCGGCTCCGCGGCCCAGGTGACGGCCCGGAACCAGCTCTCGCGGTAGGGTCCCGTCTCGATCCTGCGGATCAGCCCGATCCGCCCGGTCCGCATCGCGTCCACCATGACCCACTCGTCGGGCCCGCTGCTGCGCAGCATCTGGAGGGGACTCCACTCGATCATCTCGCCTCCTGCCCGGTCGATCCGCTGCCGTGGCGAGCACGGGCGCCGCGGCGTACACTCGCAGACTATCGAACACATGTTCGAACGGCCAGTCGAGTCCGGCGGGTCGAGAGGAGCAGGCGGGAGCACCCACGATGGCGGTGATCGAGGAGACGGCGATGGTCGCGACCGACGGTGACGGAGTGCCCGTCGCACTCGAATGGCGCGGCGCCAGCTACCGGGTGACTGACCGTCCGACGGTCTGGACGCGCACCAGCGACTGGTGGGCGCCGCTCGACGGCTTCCCGCCGACGTTCGGCGGCGTGCCGGTCAGCATCGGCGGCTGGCGCTTCCAGGCGACCGATCTCGAGACGGGCGGAGCGTTCGTGCTCGACGTCGTCGCCTCGACGGATCCGTGCTGGAGCGTGGTGCGGTGCTACGAGTGAGGGCGGGCGGGTGCGACCCCGGACCCCGCTACTTGCTGTCGGACCAGGGCGCCTTCGTCATGGCGACCAGAGCCGCGACTCCGGAGACGAGGCCGACACCGGCGATGGCGGCTACGACGAGCCAGAGCACGAGTTCCATAGGGCCAGTCTACCGAGTGCGTCGAGCCCCCGTTCCATCGCCCGGCTCTGCAATAGCGTGAGCGGAATGACCGACTCCCCCACGCGCGCGAGCGTCGGACTGCGCTCCGAGCGCGGTCCGATCCTCCTGGCGCTGATGATCTCGACCGCGCTGGTCGCCCTCGACGCGACCATCCTCTCCACCGCGGTGCCCTCGATCGTCGCGGACCTCGGCGGCTTCGAGCAGTTCCCCTGGCTGTTCTCGATCTACCTGCTCGCCCAGGCGGTCTCGGTCCCCCTCTACGGCAAGCTCTCCGACGTGATCGGGCGGAAGCCCATCATGCTGATCGGGATCGGCCTCTTCCTCGCCGGCTCGCTGCTCTGCGGCCTGGCCTGGAGCATGCCCGCGCTGATCGCCTTCCGCGCCCTGCAGGGCCTCGGCGCCGGGGCGATCCAGCCGATGGGCATCACCATCGCCGGCGACATCTACACGGTCGCCGAGCGGGCGAAGACCCAGGGCTACCTCGCCAGCGTCTGGGGCATCTCCTCGGTCGTCGGCCCCACTCTCGGCGGTGTGCTGTCGGACCTGGGCGCCTGGCGCTGGATCTTCCTGGTCAACATCCCGCTCTGCCTGCTCGCGGCCTTCCTCCTGATCCGCAGCTTCCGCGAGACCACCCGCGGCGAGCGCACCCCGCTCGACCTCGCGGGCGCCTCGGTGCTCGCCGTCGGCACCGCGCTGCTGATCCTCGGCCTGCTCGAGGGCGGCAACGCCTGGCCCTGGCTCTCGCCCGCGGGCGTCGGCGTCTTCGTCGCCGCGGCGCTCGCCTTCGCCGGTTTCGTGGCCATCGAGCGCCGGGCGGTCGCCCCGGTGCTGCCGCTCTGGGTGCTCACGCGGCGGGTGCTGCTCTCGACGAGTCTCGTCTCGGTGACGGTCGGCGCGATCACGCTCGGCGTCACCTCCTACTTCCCGACCTTCGCGCAGGGCGTCCTCGGCAGCTCCGCCCTCGGCGCCGGCTTCGCGGTCGCCGCGATGACGATCGGCTGGCCGGTCGCGGCGAGCCTCTCCGGCAGGCTCTACCTGCGGATCGGCTTCCGCCGCACGGCCTTCCTCGGCGCGGCGCTGGTCACGGTCGGCACCGGGCTGACGATCCTCCTCGGCGCCTCGTCGAGCCTCTGGGAGATCGCGGGCTTCTGCGTGCTGATCGGCGCCGGGATGGGCCTGGTCGCGACGCCGACCCTCATCCGCGCGCAGGCGAGCGTCGAGTGGAACGAGCGCGGCGTCGTGTCCTCGACGAACTTCTTCGCCCGCAACATCGGCAGCGCGATCGCCGTCGCGGTGTTCGGCGCGATCGTCAACGCCCAGGCCGATGGCGGCGATCCGACGCCCGAGGGCCTCGCGGCCGGCACCCGCTTCGTCTGCATCGCGCTGACGGTGCTCGCCGTCGGCATGCTCTTCGCGGTCCGCGCGATGCCGAAGGACGACCCGCGACCGGCCGAGGCTCCGGCCGCGACCCCCGCGGAGTCCTAGCGCGGAGCGCGGCGGGCGGCGGAGAGGGCCCTCAGCCGCTCGACGTGCCGGCGCCGGGTGCGGTGGATCCAGCGCTGCACCGGGTCGCCGAGCCCGGGGTGCCGGCGCAGCGTGTGCAGGGCGCGGTCGAGGCGCCGCACCATGTCGGCCGCGGCGCCGAACGGTCGCGCCGAGATGCCGACCTCCAGGTGGCGGTCGTAGACGATCCGGTGGCGCAGGCCCAGGTGCACGCTGATCTCGACGTCGTCGTGCACGTAGGGGTCGTCGCGGTGCATCTCCCCCGCGATCTCCTGCCAGGCCGAGCGGCGGACGGCGCAGTTCGAGCCGAAGAGCGGCCAGTTGGCCAGCGCGGAGCCCATCAGCACGAAGTACGCGTCCATGTAGACGATCCGGGCGAGGTTCCGCGCGACCGGGCCGAGCTCGACGAACCGGCCGGGGCCGGTCACCGCTCCGACGCCCGGGTCGGCGAAGTGCGCGGCGATCCGCGCGAGCCAGTGCCGGTCCGGCTGAGAGTCGGCGTCCAGCCGGGCGAGCACGTCGCCCTCCGCCTCGTCGAAGCCGTGCGCCGTGCTGGCGGGTATGCCGGTCCCGCCGTGCACGATCACCCGCGCGCCCGCTGCACGGGCGACGTCCGCGCTGTCATCGGTGCTGCCGTCGTCGACGACGACGATCTCGAAGGGGGCGAGGGTCTGCTCGGCCAGGAGGGCGAGCAGACGCTCGAGGTGCCGGGCGTCGTCCTTGACGGGGACGACGACGGAGATGCGTCGGGAGTCCATCAGGACAGTCAACTCGATCCGGGCCCTCGCCCGGACATCCGCCACGCCCGCGACCGCGGTGACCGGTGTGTCAAGCGTCTGCCGGCCGGGCGGCGCCGGTGCTGGGATCGTGATCGAGGAGACGCGCCGCGCCTCGAAAAAGGAGACGTCATGACCCAGGGACCCCGCGACTTCCGCCCCACCCGCGCCGTCGTCACGGCCTCGGACTCCGGCATCGGCCGGGCCGCCGCCGTCGCCCTCGCCGAGGCCGGCATGGACGTCGGCATCACCTGGCACAGCGACGAGCAGGGCGCCCTGGAGACCGCGGAGGAGGTGCGCTCGCACGGCCGCCGCGCCGAGGTCGCCCGCCTCGATGCGACCGAGCTCGATCGGGTCGGCGACGTGATCGACGACCTGGCCCGGCGCCTCGGCGGACTCGACGTCTTCGTCAACAACGCGGGCGGGGGCGGCGGCGAGCCCTTCCTCGAGCAGAGCCTGGCCAGCTGGCGCGAGGTCGTCGCGCTGAACCTCGACGGAGCGTTCGTCGGCCTCCAGCGCGCCGCCCGCATCATGGTCGAGCAGGGCACCGGCGGACGCCTCATCGGCGTCACCAGCGTGCACGAGCACCAGCCCCGCGTCGGTGCGAGCGCCTACGTCGCCGCCAAGCACGGACTCGGCGGGCTGCTGAAGGTCGCCGCCCTCGAGCTCGGCCGCTACGGCATCACCGCCAACGCGGTGGCGCCCGGCGAGATCGCGACCCCGATGAACGACGCGGAGGACGTGGATCCGCACAGCATCGACCGCCCGGGCATCCCGCTCGGCCGCCCCGGCGACGCGCGCGAGATCGCTGCCGTGATCGCCCTCCTCGCCTCGCCCGCGGGCGCCTACATCACGGGAGCGTCCTACGCGGTCGACGGCGGCATGCTGCAGATGGGGCCGCAGGCCGGCTCGCACCTTCTGCAGGACGACTGGCGGGACGCCTGACCGGCCGACCATCGCGCCCGCCCGACCGGTATTCTCGAAGAGGTGCTCCGGCGGGCGGGGCGCTCGAACCGAGGGTGCAGGTGACGCGCGTGTGGTTCCGCCGTCGACGCAGGTTCAAGATGGAGCCGTACGACCCGGACGAGAACCCGTCGCGCGAGCCCGTCTCGGTCGAGGAGGCCGCGGAGGAGGGCCTGCTGCTCGCCCAGTACGCGAGCCGGATGGCCGTGAAGAACCGCGTGCTGATGGACGGCCTGGCCGAGGGCGTCGCGTTCGACGTCCGGCACTACTCCGTCATCGCCGCCGCCGAGCTGGAGAAGCTCGCCGACGAGTCGGAGGCGGCGGCCGAGCGCCTGCGCGCCATCGCCGCGGACGCGACCCTGGTCGGCGGTCGCTCCGACCACGTGCACGACTACCGCTCCGCCGACATCGACAACCTCGACCACCGCGAGCGGCTCTCGCTCGCGGTCGCCGACTCCCTGCGCCACCGCGCGCGGGACGAGCAGTACCTGGCCTCGCTCGTCGACGACGCCCGGCAGGACGCCTGGCGCGAGCTGTCGCAGTCGATCGAGGAGACCCTCGACCGCGCGCCGCTGATCGATGCGGACGACGAGGAGTACCAGCGAGACCGCTCGGTGCGGATGGCGCTCGTCGTCGTCGACGACCTGGCGAAGCTCGCCGCCGAGCGTGGAGTCGCGCTCGAGGAATGAGGCGGGCTCTCGCGGTCGGCGCGAGTCACCGGATCAGCGGCTGACGCAGATCAGCACAAGGGGACGATCAGGCCCAGCCGGCGCGGAACGACTCGGTCGCCTCGGACGAGCGCTCGCGCACGGCCTCGAGCAGCTCCACCATCGAGGTGCTCCGCAGGAACGCGAGCCGGTCGAGCTCGGTGACCGGAGCGACACCCGCGAGCTGCCAGGCGTGCGCGGCCGGGTCCTCGGCCAGCTCGACGACGGCGCCGTAGCGCTGCTCGACGAACTCGCTCGCGACCGCCAGCGCCGTCCGCACCGCGGACTCGGCGGAGCGCAGCAGTTCCTCGTGCTCGGGCGCCCACTCCAGCGGCGCGACGGGGCGCACCTCGGCCTTCGGATACGGGTCGTCGTCGTACCAGCGGACGACCTCGAAGCGGTTCTCGCCGACGCTGTCGATGGTGACGAACGACTCGGCCCCGTCGATGTTGAGGATGCGCGCGACCGTGCCGATCGGGAAGCGCTGGTCGCCGCCGCCGACCTCCTGCCCGCGCTCGATGAGCACGACGCCGAACGAGAGCGTGTCGTCCTCGAGCACGTCGCCGAGCATCCGCAGATACCGCGGCTCGAACAGCCGGAGCGGGAGCGGCATGTGCGGCAGCAGCACGGAGCCGAGCGGGAACATCGGGAGGTCAGGCACGAGAACAGCGAACCACGTCGTGCGGAGACCGGCCACTACGGGCTTCCGGGCGGCGGACGTGCTAGCGCCGACGCGGTCGACGCAGAAGGAACACCATCCGTTAACCAACGGGGAGGAAGATCCGCCCGTGACCGCTGAAGTGAACCTCGACCAGATCGTCTCCGAAGTGTCCGCGCGCCTGCGCACCCGCTTCCCCGACCGCCCCGCCGCCGAGGTGGAGTCGGCCGTCCAGAAGGAGCTCGACTCCCTCGCCGACCGCCCGGTCCAGGACTACCTCTCCGTCCTCACCGAGCGCGCCGCGAAGTCCCGCCTGAAGAAGTCCCGCCCGGACGCCTGACGCCCCCTCTCCGCTCAGTCCGCAGAAGTCGTCGCACTCGCCGTCCGAGTACGACGACTTTCGCGCACTCGCGGCGGGGACCGACGGCGAGGTCGCGTCGAGTGCGCAGAAGTTGGCGTACTCAGCGCGCGAGTACGACAACTTTTGCGGAGTCGAGGCGCGGGCCGGCGGCGCGAGGGGGACGGGACGGAAGTAGGGCGTACGGGACTTGAACCCGTGACCGACGGATTATGAGTCCGCTGCTCTGACCGGCTGAGCTAACGCCCCGCGGCGCCCGAGGCGAGCGGGGCGGGCCGTCAGGAGGCGGCTCGGCCTGCCGGAGCGGACGCTGCGTCGGCGGCCGGATCGGCCACCGGCTCCCCACGATACAGGCTCTCGAAAGTGCTGATCGTGCGGTTGATGTCGTGCGCAGCGACGATGCGGAGCGAGCTGCGCTTGAAGGCCTCGAGGCGCTCGGGGTCGGCCGTCAGGACGTCGGTGAGGCCGTCGGCGAGGGCCTGCGCGCTGCCGGGCTCGAAGAGGTGGCCGTTCTCGCCCTCGTGGACGAGGTGCGGGAGGGCCATCGCGTCGGCAGCGACCACGGGAAGGGCCGAGGCCATCGCCTCCATGGTCGCGATGCTCTGCAGCTCGGCGATGGAGGGCATCGCGAAGACGGTCGCCCGGCTGTACGCCTGCTTCAGCTCGGCGTCGGAGACGTAGCCGGTGAAGTGGACGCGGTCGGCGATGCCGAGGGTGGTGGCGAGCTGCTGCAGGTTGCGCATCTGGTCGCCGCCGCCGACGATCTCCAGCTGCGCATCCAGCGAGGGGTCGAGCAGCGAGACCGCGCGGAGCAGGACGTCGATGTGCTTCTCGCCGGTGACGCGCCCCACGAAGAGGATGCGGTTGGCGGTGCGCGGAGTGAAGTCGGGCGTGTAGTTGTCGGCGTCGATGCCGCAGGAGATGGCGTGCACGCCCTGCAGCCCCGTGTACTTCTCGAGGAACTGCGCGGCCTTGCGGGTCGGCGTCGTGACGGCCTCCGCGCGGCCGAAGGTGCGGCGGGCGGCCCGCCAGGCCATCGCCACGGCCTTCGCCTGGGCGGCCTTGGGCAGGAGCGTGAACTCGAGCATGTTCTCGGGCATGAAGTGGTTGGTACCGATGATGCGGATGCCGCGCTTGGCCGCCTCCTGACCGAGGCCGCGGCCGACGATGACGTGGGACTGGAAGTGCACGACGTCGGGCTTCACCTCGTCGAGGATCCGCGCGCTGTTCTGGCGGATGCGCCACGGCATCGCGAAGCGCAGCCAGTCGTGCGGGGGCCACCGGAGGCTGAAGAGGCGGTGCACGATGATCCGCTGGCCCTCGTGGTCCTCGACGCGGGTGCCGCTCCAGCCGTCGGCGGACGGGGCGACGACGTGCACCTCGTGGCCGCGCGCCTGCAGGCCGGCGGCGAGGCGCTCGGCGAACTTGGCGGCTCCGTTGACGTCCGGCGCGAAGGTGTCGCAGCCGATCACGACGGTCAGCGGGCGGCGGGCGGCGTCCGCCGGAGCGGAGTCGCCGGTCGACGACTCGGGGCGTGACGCGTCGCGGGGATCTGACACGGAGTGGGTCCTAACGATGTCGTGTCGCTCGAGGGAGAGGAGCGATCGGCGTGGGTTCGGGCGGGTGCACGGCGTCTCGAAGCGGTCCCAGTGTAGGCGGGGAGGGCGCCGGATCCCGGGATTGCGGCGCCTCGCGTCGGGCGGCTCAGCGGGCCTGCGGGTGGTGCTTCGCGAGGAGGAAGACGCCCCAGATGGCGACCACTCCCGCCGCGATGAAGAGCGGGATCGCCCACGGCGCCGCGTACTGCGCCTCGCCGAGGACGATGATGCCGATCGCCACGGCCACCAGCGGGTCGACGACGGTCAGGCCGGCCACGACGAGGTCCGGCGGCCCGGAGGCGTAGGCGTTCTGCACGAAGTAGCCGCCGAGCGCGGTCGCGGCCAGGAGCGCCACGATGCAGACGACGGTCAGCGGGTCGAACTCGCCGAACTTGATCCGGTTGAGGACGACCTTGGCGAGGGTGGCGACGAAGCCGTAGACGACGCCGGCGCCGAGGATGTAGAAGATCGCGCGGGCCTTCTTGCGGAAGACGCGGAAGGCGATCACGAAGATCGTCATGACGACCGCGAGGATCACCAGGATCGTGATCAGCTGCGACGTCCGGATCGACTCGTCGACCGCATTGAAGGCGGCCACCAGCACGAAGACCCCGACGCCGCCGACGCAGAGCATGATCGCGCGGATCGAGGACGCGTTCAGCCGCACCTTGCTCACCCGGGCGTTGACGATCGCCGTGATGACGAGCGCGACCGCGCCGAGGGGCTGGACGACGATGAGCGGTGAGAAGCCGAGGCTGGTGAGCTGGAAGACGATCGCGAGCGCCAGCATCAGCGTGCCGATCACCCACGACGGTCGCGAGAGCAGCGCGAAGAGCTGCCCGCCGCTGAGTCCGCTCGAGCCGGAGCGCTTCGAGAAGCGCTCGACCTTGACGACTCCGCGGTGCTGGAACTGCGCGCCGAGCGAGAGGAAGACCGCGCCGATCAGGGCGATCGGGATGCCGATGAACTTCGCCGGGTCGTTCAGAAGGTCGGCGAGGTCAGTGGGCATGGGCACGACCCTACCCACGATCGATCCGCGCATCCTCCGACGCACGGGGGACCTCGGCTAACCAGCGGATGACGATCAGGACGGCCGCCCGCAGGGCCCGCGATACCCTGATCCCCATGGCCGTCCTCCCCATCCGCATCGCCGGCGACCCCGTCCTGCACTCCCCCGCCGCCCCCGTCACCGAGTTCGACGACGCGCTCCGCACGCTCGTCGCGGACATGTTCGAGACGATGGACACGGCGCCCGGCGTCGGCCTGGCCGGACCGCAGGTCGGCGTGCCGCTGCGGCTCTTCGTCTACGACTACGAGGCCGACGACGGCACTCCCCGCCGCGGCGTCGCGATCAACCCCGAGCTGTTCGTCACCCCGACGCCGCTCGGCGAGGCCGACGAGGACACCGAGTCCGAGGGCTGCCTGTCGTTCCCCGGCGAGCGCTTCCCACTGCGGCGGTCCGAGCGCGCGATCCTGCGCGCGGTCGACCTCGACGGCACGCCGTTCGAGATCGAGGCGGAGGGCTGGTTCGCCCGCGTCTTCCAGCACGAGTTCGACCACCTCGACGGCGTCCTCTACACGGACCGCCTCGAGCACGAGTACGCCAAGCCCGTCGCGAAGATCACTCGCAAGCGCGGCTGGGGCGTGCCCGGCGTCTCCTGGACCCCGGGCGTCGAGCACCTCGAGGACTGAGCGTCCGAGGCACCCCGCCTCCGCTCCGATTCCGGGCCGGCGCTCCCTGGCCTAGGCCAGGTCGACGCCGTGCACGCCGTTGTGGTGGCGCACGGTCGGGAAGGAGGCGGTGACGCTGCGTCCGACGCCGGGCGTGCGCTTCTCGACGACGTCGCCGCCGAAGAGGCCGGCCCGCTCGCGCAGCTCCGAGAGCGCCGGGCTGTCGATCCGGTCGGTCAGCGCATGCAGGTCGGCGTCGACGGCGCTCGCGTCGGACTCGGCGCCGGCGTGGCGCTCGCGGTCGTCGTCGACCTCGACGCGGAGGCCCGTGGCGGTCCAGCGGGAGGTGATCCGCAGCTCGGTGCCGGTGCCGCCGGACTCGAGGGCCTCGTCGAAGGCGTACTCGAGGACGCGCATCACGGCGACGTCCGCGCCGTCCTGCAGCGGGAACGGCTCGCCGAAGGTCTCCTCCTGCACGACCAGGCCGCGCTCGCGGGCGCTCTCGATGAGGGCGTCCGTCCCGCCGGTCGCGGGGAGCTCGCGCGGATCGACCGCGGCGACCGTCGCGATGCGGCGCAGCTGGGCGAGCGACGCCTCCGCGGCGCTGACGGCCCGCCCGGCGGAGCGCGAGGCGGCGGCGGGATCGCGGTCGATGGTGAGGCGCACGCTCTCGGCCTCCTCGACCACCTTCGACGCGGCGCGGACGGCGAGCTGCTCGAGCTCGCCGACGATGCGCAGCCGCGCCTCCTGCTCCCGGACGGACAGCTCGAGGGCGACGGCGCGCGACGTCTCCTCGGCCCTGCTGTCGAGCGCGCGGCGCTCGGCGGCGGCGGAGCGGCGCCACAGGACGATCGCCCCCGCCGCGACGATCAGGGCGAGGACGAGGACGACTTCGAGCACGACGGCCTCCGGGGCATCAGGGAACGGCGCGGGGGGACGCCGGAGAGCGATGGTACCCGGGAGCGGGCGCGAGAGCCGGAGGCGCGGCGGGGGCTTGCGGTCGGCTCGCCCGACTCGGGCGAGCGGTCAGCCCTCGCGGCGGCTGCGCGCGACGGTGAACTTCGCGCTGCGCTCGATGATCTTGGTCGGCCCGATGGAGCGGCGCAGCTCGGCCGGGTGCGCGAGGTGCGAGTTGAAGACCGTCCACAGTTCGCCGCCGGGGCGGAGGATGCGGCCGGCGGCCGCGATCATCCGGCGCGCGACGAGGTCGGTCACCGCGCCGTCGGAGTGGAACGGCGGGTTGCAGAGCACCACGTCGACCGAGCCGTCGGCGAGCGTGGAGGCGTTGTCGTCGCGGAGCAGCCGGATGCGGTCGCCCAGGCCGTTCGCCTCGGCGGTGGCGCCGGCGGACTCCACGGCGGCGCGGGAGCTGTCGGTGGCGATCACGTCGAGGTCCGGGCGGGCGAGCGCGAGCGACGCGGCGAGCACTCCGGAGCCGCAGCCGAGGTCGACCGCGACTCCCCCGGGCAGCGCGGCCGGGTCGAGCGCGGCGAGCAGCGCCCGGGTGCCGAGGTCGAGCTTGGCGCCGGCGAAGACGCCGGGCAGTGCGACGACCTCGAGCCGGGGCTCGGCCAGACGGCGGCGCTCCGCACCGGCGGCGGGGGGCTGCTCCGCCTTCGCCTCGCTCGCGAGCAGCGCCCGCGACTTCTGCCGGGCGAGGCTGACGTCGATCCGGTCGTAGCGGCGGGCCAGCACCTCGTTCATGCCGAGCGACATGTGCTTGATCCGCCCGGCGCCGATGAGCTGCGCGGCGGGGTTCGCGAGCGCGACCTCGGCCGCGACGGCGGCCAGCGCGTCGAGCGAGCGCGGGAGGCGCAGCAGCACGATCTCGGCGCCCTCGACCGCCTGGGCGATCGAGTCGGCGATCGTGAAGAGCGCGAGCTCGATGCCGGCGGCGCGGACCGCCTCGGCGTTGGCGGCGAGGGCCCGCTCGGCGACGATCGAGTCCTGGGCGGAGGAGACCGCCACGCCGTCAGCGGCGAGGGCCAGCGTCAGCGCGCCGTAGGCGTCGCCGACGACGGCGACCCGGGAGTGCCCCGCGGCGAGGTCGAGGAGGAGGCGGTCGCTCGCGTCGACCGCGACGAGGTCGGGGGCCTCGACGTCGGGCCGGCGGCGGAGGAGGTCGAGGACGTCGTCGCGCATGGGGGCTCCGGTCGGGGTCGCGGCAGGGAGCACGGCGGACCGGTGAGCACACAGGGAACGAGGCGCGGAGACCGGGCCCGGAGGACCGACTCGAGGGCACGAAAAAGGGCCCAGGAGTGGAGTCCCAGGCCCTTCGCTCCCCGACTTGGACTCGAACCAAGAACCTACCGGTTAACAGCCGATTGCTCTGCCAATTGAGCTATCGAGGATCATCCGCTCACCCGGAGGCGAACAGCGCGTGACTACTTTAGCAAAGTCTGCGCGAACTCCAAATCCTGGATCAGTAGCCGAGCGCCGGGTCGACGACGCCGAGCAGTTCGCGGCCCGCGGCGAAGGCGGCGACGTTGGCGCGGACCCGCTCGGCGAGCAGCGGCGTCGTCATCTCCGGGGTGTCCGCGGAGTGCGGAGTGATCAGGCAGCGCGGCTCGCTCCAGAGCGGGTGCCCGTCCGGCAGAGGCTCCGGGTCGGTGACGTCGAGGGCGGCCCCGGCGAGCCGTCCCTCCGCGAGGGCGGTCACGAGAGCGTCCGTGTCGACGAGGCTCCCCCGGGCGACGTTGACCAGCACGGCCTCGGCCGGCAGCCGCCGCAGCAGCTCGGCGTCGACCAGCCGGGCGGTGCCGTCGGTCGCAGCGGCCGCGAGCACGAGGACGTCGGCCTCGCCGCCCACGTCGGGCAGCTGGTCCGCGATGACCGTGCGGTCGGCTCCGGGCACCTCCGCGGCGGTCCGGCGCACCACGGTGACGTGCGCGTCGAAGACGCTCAGCAGCCGCAGGAGCTCCACGGCGATGCCGCCCGCGCCCACGACGACGACCCGTGCGCGGTGCAGGGTCCTGGCGCGCTTCGCTCCCCAGGAGTCGGCGCGGGCGCGCTCGGGCAGCGAGCGCAGCAGCGCGAGGGTCAGCGCGAGGGCGTGCTCGGCGACCAGCTCGGCGTAGGCACCCTTCGCGCTCGTCCAGCGCAGCCCCTCCCGCCCGGTGCTGCGCAGCACGGGCGCGAACACGTCGACCCCCGCCCAGGGCAGCTGCACCCAGCGGAGGCCCGGGTGCTCCGCGAGGACCGCCGCGAGCTCGTCGGTGCGGCCGTAGGAGAGCCAGAGCAGCGCCTCCGCGTCCTCGACGCCGACGACGGTCCCGCCGCCGGCCTCGATCGCGTCGGTGAAGATCTGCTTCGGCCGGGGCAGGACGGCGAGGCGCGGCGCGGTCATCCGGCCTCCTCCGCGGGCGCCGTGCGCGCGGCGCGGGAAGCATCGAAGCGCTCGAACTCGGCGAAGGCGGCGCCGAGCTCGCGGACGTACGGGTGCCGGGAGTCGTTCAGCACCTCGAGCAGCGGTCCGTAGGCGACCACCTCGCCCTCGACCAGCACGGCGATCCGGTCGGTGGCCCGGCTGAGCACGTCGATGTCGTGGCTCACGACGACCGCGGCGAAGCCCTCCTGCCGGCGCAGATCGGTGAGCAGGTCCACGATCGACTCGCGGACGGTCGCGTCGATGCCGGAGGTCGGCTCGTCGGCGATCAGCACCTTCGGGCCGAGCACGAGCGCGCGCGCGATCGCGACGCGCTGCCGCTGACCACTGGAGAGCTCGTAGGGGAAGCGGTCGAGCAGGAACAGCGGCAGGTGCACGGAGTCGAGCAGCGTCGCCACCCGCACCGCCGCGCTCCTCGGGTCGTAGTGCCGGTCGCGGAGGAAGATCGGCTCGGCGATCAGCTCGGAGACGGTCAGCTCCGGGCGCAGCACCGCGCCGGCGTCCTGCGCGAGGTGCGCGACGTCGAAGGTGAAGCGCTTGACCTCGCGGGCGGGCATCCCGCGGAGTCGGTGGCCGGAGACGGTGGCCTCGCCGCCGATGATCACCGGCCGCGTGCGCGCCCCGGCGCCAGCCGGGCCGTCGAGACCCTCGCCGCCGAGGACGCGCGCCAGCGTCGACTTGCCGGAGCCGCTGCCGCCGAGGATGCCGAGCACCTCACCCGGCTCGACGCGCAGGCTGACCCCGCGCAGCGCGGTCCAGCGCCCGCTGATGCCGCGCGGCGGGTACTCGACGCTCAGGTCGTCGACGACGATGGGCGCCGAGGCGGCGGCGGCTCGGCTCACGCCTTCCGCTCCGCCTCGACGATGCTGCGCAGGAGCTCGCGGCGCTCGGCCTGCTCCCCCGGGTCCGGCACCGGCAGCGAGGCCAGCAGCCGCTGCGTGTACGGGTGCTTCGGCGCGGACAGCACCTCCTCGCCCGTGCCCTCCTCGACCAGCTCGCCGCGGTAGAGCACGGCGATCCGGTCGGCGAGCAGGTCGACGACGGCGAGGTCGTGGCTGATGAAGAGCGAGGCGAAGCCGAACTCGCGCTGCAGCTCCGCGAACAGCTCGAGCACGCGCGCCTGCACCGAGACGTCGAGCGCGGAGGTCGGCTCGTCGGCGATCAGCAGCTTCGGCTCGAGGGCGAGCGACCGTGCCAGGCTGGCGCGCTGGCGCTGGCCGCCGGAGAGCTCGTGCGGGTAGCGGTCGCCGTAGGAGCGCGGCAGCTGCACCGCCTCGAGCAGCTCGTCGACCCGCTTCCGGGCGGCACCGGCGTCGCGGGCGCGGCCGTGCACGATCAGCGGCTCGGCGACGCACTCGGCGATCGTCAGCAGCGGGTTGAAGCTCGACGCCGGGTCCTGGAAGACGAAGCCGATGTCGCCGCGGACGGGGCGGAAGGCGCGCTCGCGGATGCCGCGCATCTCCTTGCCGAGCACCCGCAGCGAGCCGCCGGTAACGGTGGTCAGTCCGGCGATCGCCCGGCCGATGGTCGTCTTGCCCGAGCCGCTCTCGCCGACCAGGCCGAGCACCTCGCCCGCGCGGATGCGGAAGGAGACGCCGTCGACGGCGACGAAGCCGGGGCGGCCGAGGCGGCCTGGGTACTGGATCCGCAGATCCTCGGCGAGGACGAGCGTCTCCGCCTCCGGGGCGCCGGCGCGCTCGATGGCGCGCTCCTTCGCCCGGGCGACGCCCTGGCCCACGTGCGGCACGGCGGCGAGGAGCTTGCGGGTGTACTCGGCCTTCGGAGCGGCGAACAGCTCGGCGACCGGCGCCTCCTCGACCAGCTCGCCCTGGTACATCACCGCGACGCGATCGGCCAGGTCGGCGACGACGCCCATGTTGTGGGTGATCAGGACGATCGAGGTGCCGAAGTCGTCGCGGCAGCGGCGGAGCAGGTCGAGGATCTCGGCCTGCACCGTCACGTCGAGGGCCGTGGTCGGCTCGTCGGCGACGATCAGCCCCGGGTCGAGCACGAGCGCCATCGCGATGACGACGCGCTGCTTCTGGCCTCCGGAGAACTGGTGCGGGTAGTAGTCGACCCGCTTCTCCGGCTCGGGGATGCCGACCGTGCGCAGGACGTCGATGGCGCGCTTCCGCGCGTCCTTGCGCGAGACGGAGGCGTGCGCGCGCAGCCCCTCCGCGATCTGCCAGCCGACGGTGAAGACCGGGTTGAGGGCGGTGCCGGGCTCCTGGAAGACCATCGCGACATCGGTGCCGCGGAGCTCGCGCAGGCGCGACTTCGGCACCGAGACCACGTCGGTCGACGAGCTGCCGTCCTTCTTCGAGAGCAGGATGACGCCGGACGCCGTCGCCGTCTCGGGCAGCAGCCCGAGGATGGTCTTGGCGGTCACGGTCTTGCCGCTGCCGGACTCGCCGACGATGGCGAGCACCTCGCCGCGCTCGACGCGGAGGCTGACGCCGGCCACCGCGCGAACGGCGCCGCGATCGCTCGCGAAGGCGACCTCGAGGTCCTGGATGTCGACGATCGGGCGGGAGCCCGCGTCGGCGGGACGGCTGTCGGCGGGACGCTGGACGCTCATCGGGTCTTCTCCACTCCGGCGACGGGATCGTGTCCCGGCGTCTCCAGGCCGTCCGCGGGGAGCGCGCCGCCCGGGACGACGGACGTCGCGGCGACGTCGCCGGAACCGGCGGCCACTGCGCGCCGGCCGCGCAGGCGCGGGTCGGCGAGGTCGTTGAGGCTCTCGCCGACCAGCGTGATGCCGAGCACGACGAGGACGATGGCCAGGCCCGGGAAGACCGAGGTCCACCAGATGCCGCTGGTCACGTCGGACAGCGCCTTGTTGAGGTCGTAGCCCCACTCGGCGGCAGAGGTCGGCTCGATGCCGAAGCCGAGGAAGCCCAGGCCCGCGAGGGTGAGGATCGCCTCGGACGAGTTGAGCGTGAAGATCAGCGGCAGGGTGCGGGTGGCGTTGCGCAGCACGTGCTTGAACATGATCCGCGGGGTCGACGCCCCGATGACCTTCGCCGACTCGACGAAGGCGTCGCCCTTGATCCGGACCGTCTCGGCGCGGATCACCCGGAAGTACTGCGGGATGTAGACGACCGTGATCGAGACCGCGGCGGCGAAGATGCCCGACCAGAGGTTCGACTGCCCGCCGGAGATCACGATCGACATCACGATCGCGAGCAGCAGGGTCGGGAAGGCGTAGATCGCGTCGCAGATCACGACGAGCACGCGGTCGAGCCAGCCGCCGAGGTAGCCCGAGACGAGACCGAGGAAGACGCCGAGGAAGATCGACAGCACGACGGCGACCACGATGACGAGGAACGCCGTCTGGGCGCCCCAGATCACGCGCGAGAGCACGTCGTAGCCGCCGACGGTGGTGCCGAGCAGGTGCTCGGCACTCGGCGGCTGCTGCGCGCCGAACGACTCGGTGCCGGTGCGCAGCTGCGAGTAGCCGTAGGGGGCGATCAGCGGGGCGAGGGCCGCGACGAGGAGGAACGCGCCGGTGATCACGAGACCGGTGACGAGCATCCCGCGCTGCAGGCCCACGCTCTGCCGGAGCTGGTGGACGACCGGCAGCCGGTCGACGAGGCGGCGGCGCGGGCGCGCCGGTGTGGTGGTGCTCATGGGTCAGTACCTCACTCGCGGGTCGATGAGCGCCGCGATGACGTCGACGATGAAGTTGGTCAGCGCCACGATCACGGCCAGCAGGGCGACGATGCCCTGCACGGCGACGAAGTCGCGCGCCTGGAGGTACTCGGCCAGCTGGAAGCCGAGGCCCTTCCACTCGAAGGTCGTCTCGGTGAGCACCGCGCCGCCCAGCAGCAGGGCGATCTGCAGGCCGATGACGGTGATGATCGGGATGAGCGCCGGACGGTAGGCGTGCGTGCGGACCAGGCGGAACTCGCTCACTCCGCGCGAGCGGGCGGCGTCGACGTAGTCGGTGCCGAGGGTGCCGATCACGTTGGTGCGCACGAGGCGGAGGAAGATGCCGGCGGTGAGCAGGCCGAGCGCGATCGCCGGCAGGACCGCGTGCGAGAGCACGTCGGCGACGGCGGCGGGGTCGCCGGTCTGGATCGCGTCGATCAGGTAGATGCCGGTCTTGTTCTCGAGGAACTGCAGCGAGAGCTCGGTGTTCGTGGTCGCGCGACCGGCGACCGGGAACCACTTGAGCCAGACCGAGAAGACGAGCTTGAGCAGCAGCCCCGCGAAGAAGACGGGGGTCGCGTAGCAGAGGATCGCGAAGATGCGCAGGACCGCGTCGGGCGTGCGGTCGCGGTGGTAGGCGGCGAGCATCCCGAGCGGGATGCCGACGAGGAACGCCACGATCAGGGCGTAGAAGGCGAGCTCGACGGTCGCGGCGCCGTAGGTGACCAGCACCTCGGTGACCGGGCGGTTGTCGCTCAGGGTGGTGCCGAAGTCGCCGCGCAGCAGGTTGCCGAGGTACTCGAGGTACTGCACGATCAGCGGGCGGTCGTAGCCGGCGGCGGCGACGCGCTCGGCCAGCTGGTCGGCGGTGAGCCGACCGCCCAGCGCCGCGGTGATCGGGTCGCCCGTCGAGCGCATGAGCAGGAACACCATCGTCACGAGGATGAAGACGGTCGGGATGATGAGCAGGAAGCGGACGAGCAGATAGCGCCCGAGTCCTCCTCCGGAGCCGCGCGGTCGCCGGGTGGGCGCCGTCGCCGCAGCCGTCGTGGCTGTCGTCACGTGATGCCTTTCGTGGAGAACGGCCGGCGCCCCCCGGGTGGGGAGGCGCCGGCCGGAGGGGTGGATCAGCCCTTGCTGAGCGCCGCGTAGCGGAACTTGAACGAGGCGTCGAGGGTGTCCTCGGCTCCGCTCACGGTGCTGCCGACGATCGCGACCTGCGAGCCCTGGAGGTAGGGCAGGGTCGACAGCTGCGCCGCGACCTTGTCCTGGATCTCCTCGATCAGCGCGGTGCGCGCATCGGCGTCGGTGGTGGAGACCTGCTCGGCGATCAGGCTCTGCACGTCGGCGTCGTCGAAGTGGTTCGCGAGGAAGTTCTCCTTGATGAAGAACGGCGACAGGTAGTTGTCGGCGTCGGAGTAGTCCGGGAACCAGCCGAGCTGGTACGCCGGGTAGACGTCGCTCGAGCGGTCCTTGGAGTACTGGACCCACTCGGTCGTCTGCAGGTTCACGGTGAACAGGCCGGTCGACTCGAGCTGGTCCTTGATCAGCGCGTACTCGTCGCCCGAGGACGGACCGTAGTGGTCGTTCGAGTACTGCAGGTTGAGGGTGACCGGGGTGGTGACGCCCGCGGCCTGGAGCGTGGCGGCCGCCTTGTCGGCGTCGACACCGCCCTGGCCGTCGCCGTAGAGGCCCTTGAGGGACTCGGTCGCACCGGTGAGGCCCTGGGGGACGTAGGAGTACAGCGGGGTGTAGGTGCCCTTGTAGACCTGGTCGGCGATCTCCTGGCGGTCGATCAGATCGGCCGCGGCCTGGCGGACGGCGAGCGCCTTGGCCGCGTCGGCCTCGGCGGTCGTCGCGCCGAACGGCTGCGTGTCGAAGTTGAAGACGATGTAGCGGATCTCGCCGCCGGGACCGTCGACGACCTTGACCGCGTCGTTCCCGCGGAGGTCCTCGACGTCGGTCGCGGAGAGGCTCCGGTACGCGACGTCGATGTTGCCCTCCTGGATGTCCAGCTTGAGGTTCGAGCTGTCCGCGTAGTACTTGACGTTGACGGTGCCGGTCTTCGCCGCGCCGAGCACGCCCTGGTAGTCGTCGTACGCCTTGTACTGGATGAGGTTGTTCACGTCGTAGTTGGCGATCGTGTACTGCCCGGCGAAGGCGTCGCCCGAGACGATGTCCGCGTCGGCGGTCAGCTCGTCGGCCGAGAAGACCTCCTCGTCCACGATCGGGCCCGCGGGGCTCGAGAGGATCTGCGGGAAGGTCTGGTCGTTCTCCGACTTCAGCGTGAAGACGACGGTGGTGTCGTCCGGCGCCGCGACGCTGTCGAGGTTCGCGAGGAGCGACGACGGGCCGTTCTCGGCCGCGATGGCGACCTGGCGGTCGAAGGAGAACTTGACGTCCGAGGAGGTCAGGTCGTGGCCGTTGGCCCACTTCAGGCCGTCCTTGAGCGTGACCGTGTACTCGGTCGGCGTCGTGAACTCGGCCGACTCGGCGATGTCGGGCTCGACGTCCGGGCTGCCGTAGGGGGTGTTCATCAGGAACGGGAACACCTGGTTCATCACGGCGAAGGAGCCGTTGTCGTACGAACCGGCGGGGTCGAGCGTGGTGATCTTGTCGGTGGTGCCGATGGTGAGCGTGCCGCCGGCCGCGCCGCCGGTCGAGTCCCCGCCGCCGGCGGAGCAGCCCGCCAGCACGAGCGCGACCGCGGCGAAGCCTGCTGCCGTGCCGAGTGCCCGCGAACCGCGAGTGAATCCGGATGTCATCTCCGTCTGCCTCTTCCTGTCAGAAATCGGATGCGGACCTCGGCGTGGAACGCGGTCCCGCGGCGCAGAGTCCGTCTCGCACGGGGTCCGTGCGGAGCGGTGTCGATCCGGCGCACTGTCCTTCAGGCGCACGGTGTTCTCTGGGCGCACGGGGGCCACGACGCTGAGCGCCCGCATTGCTGTTCCTCAGTGGTAACACATGCGGAAGCGCTCTCCGAACCGGCGCGGGCCGTCGAGCGCTTTCTTCACACGACTGCAACACGTCCCTCATCGAGGGCACGGGGCACCCGCGGCGCCCTCATTCGGTGCGCAGGGCCCGCTTCTCGCGCTCCAGCTCGACCAGGCGGACCTGCACGGCGCGGGAGAGCACGGGGTCGGTCGAGGCGCGCTGCAGGGCGCCGCGCAGCTCGGCGATCTCGCGCAGGAGGTCGCGCTCGATCAGCGAGATGGCGACGTCCTTCGAGTAGCGGGCGAGGCCGGCCTCGTCGGCCGCCGGGATGGGCGCCACGGCGAGCTGGTGCACGAGCGAGGCGAACGGCCCGGGCACGTCGGCCGCCACGTGCTCGACCCAGTCGCGGTCCTGCGCGCGCTCGAGGTTGGCGACCACGGCGTCGCGGACGACGCGGAGGGTCTCGTTCGTGACGGCGGCGTGCGCGGCCCGGGCGAGCAGCGACTCCCCCATCACCTGGGGCAGCTGGAGCATGGCCATCAGCGCCTCGCGCTCGATCCGCGTGACGACGTCGACGGGGAGGTCGGCGATCCGGGCGCCGGCGGGCGCCTCGGGGGCGTCCTCCTGCGGGCGCTCGTCCCGGCCGCCCGGGGCGTTGCGCGCGCGCGAGCCGGCGGAGCGGACGGCGGAGTTGACCTCGGACATGTCCAGGCCGAGCATCCGGGCCAGCTCGCGGGAGTAGCCGGGGCGCAGCGCCGGGTCGCGGATCTCGGCGACGACCGGGGCGGCGGCGCGGAGGGCGGCGATCCGGCCCTCGACCGTGTCGAGGTCGTAGCGGGACAGCAGCTGCCGGATGACGAACTCGAACATCGGCTTCTTGTCGTCGATGAGGCGGCGGACGGCGTCGTCGCCGCGGTTGAGCCGCAGGTCGCACGGGTCGAGGCCCTCGGGCGCGACGGCGACGAAGGTCTGCGCGGCGAAGCGGTGCTCCTCCTGGAAGGCGCGCATCGCCGCCTTCTGGCCGGCGGCGTCCGGGTCGAAGGTGAAGACGACCTCGCCGACCCCGCTGTCGTCGCCGAGCACGCGGCGCAGGACCTTGATGTGGTCGACGCCGAAGGAGGTGCCGCAGGTGGCGACCGCGGTCGTGACGCCGGCGAGGTGGCAGGCCATCACGTCGGTGTAGCCCTCGACGACGACGACCCGGTGGCCGCGGGAGATGTCGCGCTTGGCCAGGTCGAGCCCGTAGAGGACCTGCGACTTGTGGTAGACGGGCGACTCGGGGGTGTTCAGGTACTTCGGGCCCTTGTCCTCCTCGAGCAGGCGGCGGGCGCCGAAGCCGACGGTCTGCCCGGTGACGTCGCGGATCGGCCAGACGAGGCGGCCGCGGAAGCGGTCGTAGACGCCGCCGCGGTTGCTGCTGCTGACGAGGCCCGCCGTGGTGAGCTCCTCCTCGGAGAAGCCGCGGCGCTTGAGCGCGGTGGTCAGGCCGTCCCAGCCGTCGGGGGCGAAGCCGACGCCGAAGCGGTCGGCCGCCGCGCGGTCGAAGCCGCGCTCGCCGAGGAAGCGGCGGCCGACGTCGGCGCCGGGGGTGGCGAGCTGCTCGCGGAAGAACTCCTCGGCGGCGTTGTTCGCGGCGATGAGCCGGGCGCGTCCGCCGGTCTCGGGGGCCTGGCCGCCGCCCTCCTCGTACTGCAGCGGGAAGCCGATGCGGCCGGCGAGCCGCTCGACCGTCTCGCTGAACGAGGTGTGGTCCATCTTCATGACGAAGCTGTAGACGTCGCCCGACTCCTGGCAGCCGAAGCAGTGGTAGAAGCCGGCCTGGGGTCGCACGTGGAAGCTCGGGCTGCGCTCGTCGTGGAACGGGCAGAGCCCCTTGAGCGAGCCGACGCCCGCCGACTTCAGGGTGACGTACTCGCCGACCACGTCCGCGATGTTGACCCTGGCCTTGACCTCCTCGACATCCGTCTGTCGAATCCGAGGCATGCCTCCCATCGTATCCGCCGCCACCCGCCCCCCGGCCGAGTGCGCCGTTTCCGCCCGCCCCGCACGCTGGTCGAGCAGCCGCGGAACCAGTAAGAAGGAGCGCCGACCGGCGCACGCACATGCTGGTCGAGCAGCCCCAGAACCAGCAAGGAGGAGCGCCGAACGGCGCACCCGCCTCCCGCGCACATGCTGGTCGAGCAGCCCCAGAACGCGGCGTATCGAGACCCACCGTCATCAGCAGAGCGGGCCTGCAGACTCGTCCTGCTGACGCTGGTCGATCTCGATACGCCCGCTGCGCGGGCTACTCGATCAGCATGGGCCTCCCACCGGACCGGACACGTCGGTCTCGATACGGGCGCTCCGCGCCCTACTCGACCAGCATGGATGCCGGAAAGCTCAGCCTTCCGGCGGGCACGCCGCAGGGTGCAGCCGGAGGCGCGATTCGCGTGCCAGCGAATCGCGCTAGGCGTCCGCGACCCGCTCTGCGGAACGGACCACCCCGAGGAGCCGACCGCGCGGACGCCGGGCGGGGACCGGCGTCCGAGCGAGCCGGGCTGCGCCCGGCGAGCTCAGTGGCACAGCCTCTCGAACCAGCTGAGGGCGCTCTGGTCGGTGAGGTTGGCGACCTGGTCGACGACGACGCGGCGGCGGGCGTCGTCGGTGCCGGCGGCGTTCCAGTCCTCGGCGAAGCCGGCGTCGAGGGCGCCGGCGCCGCGTTCGAGGAGGGTGTCGGCGAGTCGGGTGAGGACCTCGCGCTGCTGGGCGTAGATCGGCTGGCGGGTGTTCCGCGACATCACGAAGGTGGCGACGATGCCCTTGAGCACGGCGATCTCGGCCTGCTGCTCGCGGGGGACGACGACGTGGCCGCCGAAGCGGACGAGGTCGGGGTGGGAGTAGGCGTCCCGGGTGGCCTCGGTGGCGGAGGCGGCGAAGCGGCCGATGAGCTGGCTGGTGAGGTTCTTCAGCCGGGCCTGGTCGCGGCGGGAGCCGTCCCAGGAGTCGACCCAGACGTCGAGCGAGTCGAGGCGGTCGAACGCGGCGACGAGCTCGTCGTGGCCGATCTCGCCGCCGACCCAGGAGTGCATCGACTCGACGAGGTCGTCGTGGTCCACGCGGGACCCGAGCGCGGCGACGTCGATGTAGCCGGAGAACACGGCGTCCTCGAAGTCGTGCACCGAGTAGGCGATGTCGTCGGAGAGGTCCATCACCTCGGCCTCGATGCAGCGGACTCCCTCGGGGGCGCCCTCGCGCATCCAGGTGAAGGCGGGCTCGTCGTCGGCGTAGAAGCCGTACTTGGCGCGGCCGGACGGATCGGCGACGGAGCGGGTGTCGGGCCACGGGTACTTGCAGCTGGCGTCGAGGCTCGAGCGGGTGAGGTTCAGGCCGTACGGGCGGTCGTCCTCGCCGAACACCTTCGCCTCGAGCCGGGTCAGCAGCCGGAAGGTCTGCGCGTTGCCCTCGAAGCCGCCGATCGACTCGGCCCAGGTGTTGAGGGCGCGCTCGCCGTTGTGGCCGAAGGGCGGGTGGCCGATGTCGTGCGCGAGGCAGGCGGTGTCGACGACGTCGGGGTCGAGGTCGAGGCTCGTGGCGAGCTCGCGGCCGATCTGGGCGACCTCGAGCGAGTGGGTCAGCCGGTTGCGGGCGAAGTCGACGCCGGCGGTCGGGCTGAGCACCTGCGTCTTCGCCGCGAGGCGGCGGAGCGAGCTGGAGTGGAAGAGCCGGGCGCGATCGCGGGCGAAGTCGGAGCGGCGGGTGCTGTGGTCCTCCGGCAGGAACCGCTCGACGTCGACGAGCGAGTACCCCCAGAGCGCGCGGTCATCCACCGCTGTGGTGGATCTCGGCGGCCGAGACGGCGTCGCGCTGGTCGGCGTTCAGCTCGCGGGACTCGAGCCAGCGGTCGGGCAGCGACGGCGTCTTCGGCGAGCCGCCGCGGCCTCGCTGGCCCTCGGCCGCCTCGCCCGGGTACGGCACGTCGGGGTCGAGGGTGGCGAGCAGCTCGTTGAGCTCGGCGAGGGTGACCACGGAGGCCATCTTCGCGCGCAGGTCGCCGCCGACGGGGTAGCCCTTGAAGTACCAGGCGACGTGCTTGCGGATGTCGCGGCAGCCGCGCTCCTCGCTCTCGAAGAACTCGCAGATCAGCTGGGCGTGCCGGCGGAAGGCCGTGGCGACCTGGCCGAGGGTCGGGGTGAAGCGCTCGTCCGAGTCCGCGAAGGCGGCGGCGAGGTCGCCGAAAAGCCACGGGCGGCCGAGGCAGCCGCGCCCGACGACGACGCCGTCGCAGCCGGTCTCGCTCATCATCCGCAGCGCGTCCTCGGCCGACCAGATGTCGCCGTTGCCGAGCACCGGGACGCTCGTGATCGCCTGCTTGAGGGTCGTGATCGCCGACCAGTCGGCCTGGCCGCTGTAGAACTCGGAGGCGGTGCGGGCGTGCAGCGCGATCGACGCGACTCCCGCGCCCTCCGCGGCCCGGCCGGCCTCGAGGTAGGTGAGGTGGTCGGAGTCGATGCCCTTGCGCATCTTGACCGTCAGCGGGATGTCACCCGCGGCCCGCACCGCGCCCTCGACGATCTGACGGAACAGCGGGAGCTTCCACGGCAGGGCCGCTCCCCCGCCCTTGCGGGTGACCTTCGCGACGGGGCAGCCGAAGTTGAGGTCGATGTGGTCGGCGCGGTCCTCGGCGACGAGCATGGTGACGGCCTCGGCGACCGTCTTCGGGTCGACCCCGTAGAGCTGGATCGAGCGGACCTTCTCGCTGGGGTGGTGGCGGATGAGGCGCATCGACTCCGGGGTGCGCTCGACGAGCGCGCGGGAGGTGATCATCTCGCTGACGTAGAGCCCGTTGCCGAACTCGCGGCAGAGCCGGCGGAACGCAGTGTTGGTGATCCCGGCCATGGGCGCGAGGACGACGGGGGCGTCGAGTTCGAGGGGGCCGATCCGGAGCGCCGGCGCGGTGCGCGCGGGCGGTGCGGCCATGAGAGTGGAGGACATCGGTATCGATTCTCCCAGATCCTGTGTTGGGGAAGGCGAACGAGCGGAGAGGTGGGGACGGATGGACGGGAACGGCACTGTGGAGGACGGCACCGTGGAGGACGGCACTGTGGAGGACCGCACCGCGGAGGACCGCACCGCGGAGGACCGCACCGCGGAGGACCGCACCGCGGAGGACGGCCCGGCGCGGTTCGAGGCGGATGCGCGCGAGCGCGGACTCGACGTCGAGATCGTCGACCGCCCGGAGGCCGGCAGCCTGGCCGAGGCGGCCGAGCTGCTGGGCATCGAGCCCGGCTCGATCGTGAAGTCACTGGTGGTCAAGCGCCACGACGGCGGCTTCCTCTTCGCGCTGGTGCCCGGCGGCCGGCAGATCTCCTGGCCGCTGCTGCGCGCGGTGGTCGGCGTGAACAAGCTCCGCCTGCCCGACGAGTCGGTGGCGCTGGAGGCGACGGGCTACCGCCGCGGCACGATCACGCCGATCGGCTCGACCACCGCCTGGCCGGTCGTCGCGGACGAGCGGATCGTCGGCCGCAGGATCGCGATGGGCGCCGGCACGAGCGGCCGGAGCGCTTTCGTGGAGGCCGACGCGCTGATCGCCGCCTACGGCGCGACGGTCGCCGACATCACGATCGAGGAGCCTGCTCGCTGACAGCGGGAGCGCCGGGAGCCGGCACCGAGCAGACACCGTCCTCGCAGACGGGCACGTCCGCGGCGCCGAGCATCTCGAACGGCCCGCTCGGCACTCGATCGCTCACGCGACGACCGCCCGCTGCGACAGCACGTGCTCGAGCACCTCGGTGAACGCTGTCGGCTCCTGCGCTCCGGAGACCCCGAAGCGGCCGTCGAGCACGAAGAACGGCACCCCGTTGATCCCGTACTCGCGGGCCTGCGCGATGTCGGACTGCACGTCGGCGAGGTGCCGCTGCTCGTCCAGCGCGCGTAGAGCCTCGTCGGCGTCGAGCCCGACCTCGGCGGAGAGGGCGGCCAGGACGTCGGAGTCCGCGAGGTCGCGCCCCTCGACGAAGTAGGCGCGGAGCAGTCGCTCCTTCAGCTCGAGCTGCAGCCCGTTCGCCTTCGCGTGGTGCAGCGCCTGGTGCGCCCGGACGGTCTTCACGTGCACGACCGACTCGAAGTGGTAGTCGAGGTCGACTCCCGCCGCGATCGCGGTGACGGAGTCGAGCATCTGCTGCGCCTGCTCCAGCGGGACGCCCTTGTGCTGGGCGAGGAACTCGGCCGTGCCGCCGCGGTAGTCCTCCGGCGTCTCCGGCGACAGCTCGAAGCTGCGGTACTCGACCGCGACCTCCGGCGCGTCGGGGTGCGCGGCGCGGAACGCCGCCAGCCCGCGCTCGAACTTGCGCTTGCCGATGTAGCACCAGGGGCAGGCGATGTCGGACCAGATGTCGACGGTGATGGGGGTCTGCGCTTCGCTCACTCCGAGGACAACCGCTGCCACCGGGAGCTATTCCCGCAGCACCCGGACGAGCTCGTCGACGTCGGACTCGTCGTTCCAGAGGTGGAAGGCGACGCGGAGGCGCCCGCCGCGGCCCGAGACGCGCAGCCCCGCGGCCTGCAGGCGCGCCAGATCGGCGCCGTCCTCGTCCGGCCAGGAGACGATCGCGCGGTGCTGCGGCGCGCGGTCGAGGCGCTCGCAGAGCTTGTCGCCCAGCCCGGAGGCGCGCGCCCAGACCGCGGCGAGGTCGAGGGAGCGGAACAGCTCGAGCGACGCCTCCGCCCCGACGAACGCCTGCCAGGCGGGCGAGACGTCGAATCGCCGGGCGTTCTCGGCGAGGTGCATCGCGGGCCCGTAGCAGGAGGACCAGACGTCCTCCCCCGAGTACCAGCCGGCCTGCACCGGCAGCAGCTCGGCCGCGTACTCGGGCGAGACGGTGAGGAAGGCGACGCCGCGCGGCGAGCAGAGCCACTTGTAGGCGTGGGTGAGGGTCGCGTCGAAGCGGGAGGCGTCCACCGGCAGCACGCCCGCCGCCTGGGTCAGATCGCAGGCCGTGCGCACGCCGTGGCGGGCGGCCGCCTCGACGACCGCGTCGAGGTCGGCGAGCGCTCCGCTGCTGGACTGCACGGCCGAGAAGACGACGAGGTCGTCGGCGTCCTCGACCGAGTCGGCGAGCGCCTCCAGAGGCACCGAGCGCACCACGACGCCGCGGTGGGCCTGGGCGAGGAAGGGGAAGACGATGGAGGAGAAGTCGCCGTCGACACAGAGGACGTGCGCTCCGTCCGGGAGCGATGCGGCGAGCACGGCGGCCATCGCCGAGGTCTGCGAGCCGATCGCGACCCGGTCGACCGGCACTCCGGCGATCTGCGCGAAGGAGGCTCGGGCGCGCTCGGCGACCGCTCCGTAGCCCGCGGCGGTACCGCAGCCGGCCGACCACTCGTCGAGGTCCGCGCGCAGGGCCTCGGCGGTCGCGCGAGGCGGCAGGCCCAGCGTGCAGGCGTTGTGGTACCCGCGGGCGCCGGGGAAGAGCGCTCGGAGGTCGGCGGGGGCCGGGGGTGCGGTGCTCACCCTCCGAGGATCCCCCTCGACGCCCGGATCGCCAACCTCGCGGCAGTACCGGGCGCGTCGTGCGTCACCGCGCGGCGAGGGCGTGGGCCTGCTCGATCAGCGCGACCACTGCTCGAGCGTCCTGCACGTCGACGGGTGACGGAGCGCCGTCGAGCAGGGCGCGGGCGACTCCCGCGAGGAAGGCGGCGTAGTTCCCGCGCTCGCTCGGCACGGCCGTCGTGCCGCGCTCGTCGGCCAGCATCCCCTCCGCGCCCTGCGGAACGACGCCGAAGTCCTCGTCCAGCGGAGTGGCGCCGCCGCCGCGCAGCGCGCCCTCCTGCGGGTCGAGGCCGTCGACCGAGAACGCGGCCCGCGTCCCGAGCACCCGGAAGCGCGGGGCGGAGGCGCGGGCGACCCGGCTCATCGTCAGGTGCGAGCGCACTCCGGATTCGTGGAGCAGCGAGACGAAGGCGTCGTCCTCGCTCGCACCGCCCGCGTGCACGACGCGGGTCTCCGCCGCGGTGACGACGGCCGGACCGAAGAGCACCAGGGCCTGGTCGACGAGGTGGCTGCCGAGGTCGAAGAGGATGCCGCCGCCCTGCGCCGGGCCGATCGCCGTCTGCCAGCGCCCGGTCTTCGGGGCGCTCCAGCGCTCGAACGTCGACTCGAAGCGGATCACGTCGCCGAGCGCTCCCTCCGCGAGGAGCCGGCGCAACGTCAGGAAGTCGGCGTCCCAGCGGCGGTTCTGGAAGACGAACACCGGCGCCCCGCCCGCCTCGGAGGCGGCGAGGATCGCGTCGACGTCGGCCGTGCTCGGCGCGAACGGCTTGTCGATGACCACCGCGACACCGGCGGTGAGCACCTGATCGGCCTGCTCGCGGTGCACGGAGGGCGGCGTCGCGAGGACGACCAGGTCGGGCCCCTCGGCGAGCACCGCGTCGAGGCCGGCGACGATCCGTGCGCCGGGATGCGCGGCGGTGGCCGCCGCCGCCCGCTCCGGATCGCTGGTCGAGATCGCGACCAGCACGACGTCCGGGTGCGCCTCGAGGAACGGTGCGTGGAAGATCCGGCCGGCGAGTCCGTAGCCGACGAGCCCGACGCGGAGTGTGCTGGTCCCGATCGTCATGCTCCGATGGTAGCCAGCGGCGCCACCGGGCCCGCCCGTCACGCCGACTCCCCCCACCAGCCGAGGTGTCTCGCGGGCAAGCGGACGGAGAAGAGTAGGCCAACCGCGCCGCGATCATCTCCGAACAGCGTCCACTGCACGCCGGCCCGGTCTCTGCGGCCCCCGCTCCCTACGCTGACCACTCGCACGCGACGCCGCCTCGTCGCGGCCGCGGCGACGTCCGGATCCGCCGCCGATCGCGAGACGAGTCGACGCCGTGCGGATCACGAGCCGACGACCGCGTCGCGGCGACATGAGCGGTGACGAGCGATTCACGAGGGATGGACACGATGAAGAAGAATCCGATGATCGGCGCGGGGTGCCTCCTGGCGCTGATGCTGTCCGGCTGCACCGCCGGCACCGCCGGCACGGTGGTCGACTCGACGAGCGGGCCCCGGGCGCAGGTGACCTCGTGGTTCACCCAGCACGGGGAGCCCTCCTGGTTCGACTGCCCGAGCGAGGCCGTGACGGGGCTCGACGGAGTGGACGTAACCTGCCGCAGCATCGCAGCGCCCGTCGACTGGAGCCGCCCCGACACCTCCGAGTCGGTGGACCTCGACCTGATCAGGGTCTCGGTGGGCGGACCGCACGACGAGGTGCTGATGGTCAACCCGGGCGGACCGGGCGTCTCCGCGCGGAACATGGCCCTCGGCCTGGCGACCGTGCCGGAGACCGCTCCCGTCTTCGAGAAGTACGACGTGGTCGGCATCGAGCCGCGAGGCGTCAGCCCCGAGACGGCTCTCGCCTGCGACGTCCAGGCGATGACCGCCGACGATGCGGGTGCGGTCGAGGCGTGCTCGAGCACCAGCCGGTTCGCCGTCCACGCGTCCAGCACGGACGTGGCGATGGACCACGAGCTGCTGCGGCAGGCGCTGCAGCAGCCGGAGCTCGACTACTACGGCGCCTCCTACGGCACCTACATCGGCAGCGTCTACGCGACCCTCTTCCCGGAGACCGTCGGCCGGATGATCCTCGACGGCGTCGTGGACACCGCCTCGCTGAACAGGGCGAGCGATCTCGAGGGCTTCGAGGCGAGCCTCACGCGCCTCCTCGCCGCCTGCACATCGGGTGGCATCGGCGAATGCCCCTTCACCGGCGATGCGACGACGGCGGCCGAGCAGCTCACGGCCCTCCTGCAGACGCTGACGGCGGAGCCCCGGACGGCGACCGACCCCGACGGCGCGCCCGCCGAGGTGGGCGGCCGCGAGCTCGCGTCCTTCCTGCTGACCAGCCTGTACGAGCCGCGGTCCTCGTGGGGAGAGACGGTCGCCGTCCTCCGCGGGGTGGTGGCGGGCGACGCGAGCGCGCTGGACGTCGTCGCGAGCGCCGACGACTCGGCTGTCGACCGAGCACTCGAGTACGCCGTCTACTGCGCCGTCCCCGCGGTCCCCGGAGCGAGTGCCGCTCCGGTCGCGGGTGAGGGTCCGACGAGCACGGGGCCGCTCGGCGTCCTCGAGCAGGCGGACGACCCGGTCCGGGACTGCGACCGGTGGGGCGAGTACGAGCGCCTGGATCCGGCGCTCTCCTACACGAGCGGGAACAGGATCCTCATCGCCTCCAACCTGCACGATCCGGCGACGCCGCACGCGGACGCCGTGCGGCTGCACGAGACCGAGGTGACGAACAGCACGCTCGTCGAGGTGGACGTGGACGGTCACGGCGCCCTGTACCGGGACTCGTCGTGCGCGACCGCCATCGCGAACGCCTACCTCGTCGAGGGCACCCTTCCGGCCGACCCGACCCGGTGCGGGACCGACGGCTGAGCCGCCGATCGTGCCGGGCGCGTCAGGCGGACGCGCCCGGCACGTCCACGGCGCCGCCGAAGCGGCGGGTGCGGCCGGCGTAGTGCCCGATCGCGCCCCAGAGGTCCTCGCGGGTGAAGTCGGGCCAGAGCCGGTCGAGGAAGACCATCTCGGCGTAGGCGCTCTGCCAGAGCAGGAAGTTGCTGGTGCGCTGCTCGCCGGAGGAGCGCACGAAGAGGTCGACGTCCGGCATGTCGGGCAGGTAGAGCGCCTTGCCGATCGTCTTCTCGGTGATGCCGGACGGCTTCAGCCGGCCCGCGGCGACCTCGGCCGCGATCCGCTGCACCGCGTCGGCGATCTCGGTGCGGCCGCCGTAGTTGACGCACATGGTGAGCGTGAGGACGTCGTTGCCCTCGGTCAGCTTCTCGGCGTACTGCAGCTCGTTGATGACCGACGCCCAGAGCCGCGGCTTCCGGCCGGCCCAGCGCACGCGGACGCCCCACTCGTTGAGCTGGTCGCGGCGGCGGTGCAGCACGTCGCGGTTGAAGCCCATCAGGAAGCGCACCTCGTCGGGCGAGCGCTTCCAGTTCTCGGTCGAGAAGGCGTAGACGCTGAGGTGCTTGACGCCGATCTGGATCGCTCCCGCGACCACGTCGAGCAGCGACGCCTCGCCGCGCTTGTGCCCCTCCACCCGGGTCAGCCCGCGGGAGTTGGCCCAGCGGCCGTTGCCGTCCATCACGATCGCGACGTGCTCGGGCACCGCCTTGCGCGGCAGCTCCGGCGGGTGCACGCCGGTCCAGTCGAGGGGGCGGAACGGGACGGCGTCCCTGTGGGTGAACGGCTTCATCGGGTGACGTGCTCCAGAGATCTCAGTCCGCGCTCGAGGTGCCACTGGGTGTAGGCGGCGACCACGCCGCTCGCTCGGGAGCGGGTCGAGGGCTCCGTCGTCTCGGCGTGCTCCCAGTCTCCCGTGAGCAGGGCGCCGAGGAGGACGACCACCTCCGGGGCGACGCGCGGGGCGCCGGGAGGCGTGCAGTCCTCGCAGACCACCCCGCCGAGCTGGACGACCACCGCGCCGTGCGGGCCGGGGGCGCCGCAGCGGGCGCAGTCCTCGAAGCTCGGCGCCCAGCCGGCGATCGAGAGCGCGCGCAGCAGGTAGGAGTCGAGCGTGAGCACCGGCTCGTGCTCGTGCTTCGAGAGCGAGCGCAGGGCGCCGACGAGCAGGAGGTACTGCTGCAGCGACGCGTCGGCGTCGGTGAGGCGGTCGGCCGTCTCGACCATCGCGCTCGCCGCGGTGTAGCTGTCGTAGTCGGCCGCGATGATCGCGCCGTACGCGCCGAGCGACTCGGCCTGCGTGACGATGTCGAGGCTCCGGCCCTCGTAGAGCTGCAGGTCGGCGACCATGAACGGCTCGAGCCTCGAGCCGAACTTGGAGCCGGTCTTGCGCACGCCCTTCGCGACCGCACGGATCTTGCCGTGGCTGCGCGAGAGCAGCGTCACGATGCGGTCGGCCTCGCCCAGCTTGTGGGTGCGCAGCACGACGGCTTCGTCACGGTAGGTGGGCATGCGCTCGATTATCCTCCCCACCCCTGACAACCCCGCGGTGGACCGGCACCCGCCCGCTCCCGCCCGTGGAACGATGGCTCGGTGGCCGCCTCCCTCTTCGAGATCCCCGCCTGGGCCGACCTCCTCGCCATCGCGATCGGCTGCCTGCAGGGCGCGATGTTCGCCGGCGAGTTCCGCGACCGCCGGATCGACCTGCTGGGCGTCACGATCATCGGCACGGCGACGGGGCTCGGCGGCGGCGTGCTGCGCGATCTGCTGCTGCAGACCCCGCTCGTGGCGCTGCACACCAACGCCTACCTGCTCGTCGCGGTGACGGCCTCGCTCTTCGGCATGCTGCTGCAGCACGTGCTCAACCGGGTCGACGGCACGATCACGGCGCTCGACGCCCTGACGATCGGGCTCTTCGGCGCCATCGGCACGACGAAGGCGCTCTCGCTCGGCGTGCCGGAGGTGCCCGCCGTGTTCGTCGGCACCGTCTCGGCCGTCGGCGGCTCGGTGATCCGGGACATCCTGCTCAACCGGCCGATCGCGCTGATGCACGTGGGCTCGCTCTACGCGATCGCCGCGACCGGCGGCACGGTGGTGCTGGTGGTCGCGCTGCGGTTCGGGATGGTGATCGACTACGCGGCGCCGATCGCGGTGCTGGTCACGGCCGTCATCCGGCTGCTGGCGGTGCGCTACGGCTGGAGCCTGCCGGAGCAGCGGGCGCTGAGCCGGGTGCCGCGTCTGGGCTGGCGGAAGCGCGGCTGACGGCGGGGATGCACGTCCGGACGGCTCGCGGAAGCCCGCGCCCGTGTCGGGGGTCCGACCTAGGGTGGCGGCATGACCGCTGCGGGCACCACGACCGACCGACACGACGTGCTGATCATCGGCGGGGGGAACGCGGGACTCTCGGTCGCGGGGCGCCTCCGCCGCTACGGGGTGGCGGACGTCGCGGTGATCGAGCCGCGCGAGACGCACCTCTACCAGCCGATGTTCTCCCACGTCGCCGGCGGCACCGCTCCCGCCTCGAAGGCGACCCGGCCGCAGGGCTCGGTGACGCCGAAGGGAGTCACCTGGATCCGGGACCGTGTCGAGGCGATCGATCCCGTCGCGAAGACGGTCGTGCTCGCCTCCGGTCGGCGGGTCGGCTACGGCGACCTCGTCGTCTGCCCCGGCATCCAGAAGGACTGGTCCGCGGTGCCCGGGCTGACGGAGGCGATGGCGTCGCCGGTCGGCGTCTCGAACTACGAGTTCGAGTACGCGCGGAAAGCCTCGAGTGTCCTCCGCGGGGTCCGCTCCGGAACGGTCGTCTTCACGCAGCCCAGCGGCCCGGGCACCTGCTCGGGCGCCTCGCAGAAGCCGATGTACCTCGCCTGCGACTACTGGCGCGAGATCGGCGTGCTCGCGGACGTCCACGTCGTGCTGGTCGTGCCGACACCCACGATGTTCGGCATGCCGCTGATCGACGCGGAGCTCGAGCGCAAGGTGGCGGAGTACGGGATCGACGTGCGCTACAGCCGCGAGCTGGTCGAGGTGGACACCGAGAAGCGAACGGTCGTCATCGCGGGCGACGACGGCCGCCGCGCGCAGCTGGGTGTCGACCACGACGCCGGGCACGTCGGCACCGAGCAGCGGGAGACGCTCTCCTACGACGTGCTGCACGCGGTCCCGCCGCAGTCCGCACCGGACTGGCTCGCGGGCACCGGACTCGTGGCGGAGGGGAGCACGGGCGGCTTCGTCGAGGTCGACCCGCTGACGCTGCGCCACCCCCGCCACCCCGAGGTCTGGGCGCTCGGCGACGCCGCGGCGACCACCAACTCGAAGTCGGGCGGCGCGCTCCGGCAGCAGACGAAGACCCTGGCGAAGAACCTCGTCGCCGCCCGCAAGGGGAAGCCGCTCCCCCAGGTCTACAACGGCTACTCGGTCTGCCCGTTCGTCGTCTCGCGCTCGACCGTGGTGTTCGCCGAGTTCGACGACCGCTACCGCCCAAAGCCGACCATCCCCTTCTGGAAGGGCCTCGCGAAGGAGCGCCGCCTCACCTTCCTCGCCGACCGTTACCTGCTCCCCTGGGTCTACTGGAACCTCATCCTCCAGGGCCGCGCCTGAGACGGAGGTCCGCCTCGGCGGCGACCGCAGCAAGCCCGCAGCATGCTGGTCGAGTAGCCGCCGCAGGCGGCACCGCCCCATGCTGGTCGAGTAGCCGCGGAACGCGGCGTATCGAGACCCACCACCGCATGAACACGGGTCTCGATACGCCCGCTCCGCGGGCAACTCGACCAGCATGGCGCGCCCGCTCCGCGGGCTACTCGACCAGCATGGCGCGCCCGCTCCGCGGGCTACTCGCCCGGCAAAGGAGGCTCAGGCCGAGGCCGTCGCCAGCTCGCGGTCCGGCGCCTCCTCGCGGAGGGCGCGGTTGACGGCCGAGACGATCGCCTTCAGCGAGGCGGTCGAGATGTCGGCGTCGACGCCCACGCCCCAGAGGGTGCGGCCGTTCACCGAGCACTCGACGTAGGAGGCGGCCAGCGCGTCGCCGCCGGCGCTGAGAGCGTGCTCGACGTAGTCGAAGACGCGGACCTCGACGCCGTGCTGCGCCAGCACCGCCTCGAAGGCGTTGATCGGGCCGTTCCCGGTCGCGCTCGCGGTGATCGTCTCGTCGCCGACGCGCAGCACGGCGTCGAGGGCGATCGAGCCGCCCAGGTCGCTCGAGGTGCTCGTGCGGGCCAGCTCGAAGCGGCCCCACTTGTCCTCGGCGCGGTGCGCGGGCGCGGGCAGGTACTCGTCCTGGAAGATCGTCCAGATCTGCTCACTGGTGACCTCGCCGCCCTCGGCGTCCGTCTTGGCCTGCACGACCGCGGAGAACTCGATCTGCAGGCGGCGCGGCAGGTCCAGCGCGTGGTCGGTCTTCAGCAGGTACGCGACGCCGCCCTTGCCGGACTGCGAGTTGACGCGGATGACCGCCTCGTAGGAGCGGCCGAGGTCCTTCGGGTCCACCGGCAGGTAGGGCACCGCCCAGGTCAGCTCGTCGCGGCTGACGCCGGTGCGCTCCGCCTCGGCCTCCATCGCCTCGAAGCCCTTCTTGATGGCGTCCTGGTGCGAGCCGCTGAACGCGGTGAAGACCAGGTCGCCGGCCCAGGGGCTGCGCTCGGGCACGGCCAGCTGGTTGCAGTACTCGGCCGTGCGCTTGATGCCGTCCATGTCGCTGAAGTCGATCTGCGGGTCGATGCCCTGAGTGAACAGGTTGACGCCCAGCGCGACCAGGTCGACGTTGCCGGTCCGCTCGCCGTTGCCGAAGAGGCAGCCCTCGATGCGGTCCGCTCCGGCCAGGTAGCCCAGCTCGGCCGCGGCGACGGCGGTGCCGCGGTCGTTGTGCGGGTGCAGCGAGACGATGATGTTCTCGCGCTGGGCGAGGTTGCGGCACATCCACTCGATCGAGTCGGCGTAGACGTTGGGCGTCGCCATCTCGACCGTGGCGGGCAGGTTGAGGATGACCTTGCGCTCCGGGGTCGGCTCGAAGACCTCGACCACGCGGTCGCAGATCTCGCGGGCGAAGTCGAGCTCCGTGCCGGTGTAGCTCTCGGGCGAGTACTCGTAGTACACGGCGGTGCCGGGCACCGACGCCTCCATCTCACGGCACTTGCGCGCGCCGGCGAGGGCGATGTCGATGATGCCCTGGCGGTCCTTGCGGAAGACGACCTCGCGCTGCAGCACGCTGGTCGAGTTGTACAGGTGCACGATCGCCTGGCGGGCGCCGCGGATCGACTCGTAGGTGCGCTCGATCAGGTGGTCGCGCGCCTGGGTCAGCACCTGGATGGTGACGTCCTCCGGGATCGCGTCCTCCTCGATGAGGCTGCGGACGAAGTCGAAGTCGGTCTGGCTGGCGCTCGGGAAGCCGACCTCGATCTCCTTGTAGCCCATCCGGACCAGCAGGTCGAACATGATGCGCTTGCGCTCGGGGCTCATCGGGTCGATCAGCGCCTGGTTGCCGTCGCGCAGGTCGACGGCGCACCAGCGCGGCGCCGTGGTGATGCGCTTGGCCGGCCAGGTGCGGTCGGGCAGCTCGACGACGATCTGCTCGTGGAACGGCTTGTACTTGCCGATCGGCAGCGACGACGGCTTCTGGGTGTTCTTCATGAGGGTGCTCTCCCGGCGCGCGGACGCGCCTGTCTCTCGTCTCGCGGGGATCCGGATGCGGATCGAACCACGCGGGTGGTCTGTGGTGACGATGGGTCTGATTCAGCCGACGACGGACTCCGCGACGAGGAGGGCCTGAGGATCAGATCTCGTCGCGGCGGCTAAGAAGGAGCAGACCGATGCGCACGCGACCACGGTAGCACTGCGCCCGCGGGTCGGCACCCACGAGGCACCACTGCGGCGCGGACGTCGTCCTCAGGCGACGAGCCCGTTCTCGTAGGCGTAGACGACGAGCTGCACCCGGTCGCGCAGCCCGAGCTTGCCGAGCGTGCGGCTGATGTGCGTCTTGACCGTCGCCTCGCTGAGGAACTCCGCTCGGGCGATCTCGGTGTTGCTGAGGCCGCGCGCGGCGAGGTGGAAGATCTCGCGCTCCCGGTCGGTCAGCGTGCCGAACGCGGCGGGAGTCTCGCGGCCGCTCCCCGGCGCGCCGAAGTGCTCGAAGAGCTCGCGCGTCGCGGAGGCGGCGACGACCGCGGTGCCGGCGTGCACGGTGCGGACGGAGGCGAGCAGGAAGCCCGGCTCGGTGTCCTTGAGCAGGAAGCCGCTCGCTCCGGCGCGGATCGCGCGGGCGGCCGCCTCGTCCAGGTCGAAGGTGGTGAGCACCAGGATGCGCGGCGGCTCCACGTCCTTCTCCGCGGCGTCGGCGAGGATGCGGCGCGTCGACTCGATGCCGTCGACCCCCGGCATCCGGATGTCCATCAGCACCACGTCCGGGGCCAGCCGGCCGACGAGCTCCGCGCCCTCCGCGCCGTCGGACGCCTCGCCGACCACCTCGAGGTCCGGCTGGGAGCTCAGCAGCATGCGGATGCCGGCTCGGAAGAGCGCCTGGTCGTCGACGAGGACGAGGCGGATGGTGTCGGTCATGCGGGGTGGCCTCCAGAGGCGACGGGCAGGGCGGTGGAAGAGGGGGCGGGCAGGCGCGCATCGACCACGAAGTCGTCGCCGTCGGGGCCGGCGCGGAGGACGCCGCCGACGAGTGCGGCGCGCTCGCGCATGCCGACGAGGCCGTGCCCCTCCCCGGGCACGCGAGCGGCGGCCTCGGCGTCGGCGCAGCGCGCGTTGCGGACGGTGAGGACGATCTCGCCGGACTCGCGGCGCAGCGCGACGTCGAGCGGGGCGCCGGGCCGTCCGTGCCGGAGCGCGTTCGTCGTCGCCTCCTGCACGATGCGGTAGAGCGCGAGGCCGATGCCGCGCGGCACGGTCTCGAGGTCGACCTCGAGCTCGGACCGCAGCTGCGTCCCGGCTCCGGAGACGCTCTCGAGCAGCGCCGGCAGGTCGCGCGCCTCCGGCTGCGGTCCGTCGCTCTGGCTGTGCCGGAGCTGAGCGAGGAGGACGCGGACGTCGCCGAGCGCGTCGCGGGCGACCGAGGAGATGGTGAGCAGGGCGGCGTCCGTCAGCGCCGGGCTGGACGCACCGAGGTAGCGGGCGCCGTCCGCCTGCGCGATCACGACGGCGAGCGAGTGCGCCACGACGTCGTGCATGTCGCGGGCGATGCGGTTGCGCTCCTCGACCGTGTCCAGCTCGCGCTGCGCCGCCGCGCGCTCGCGCTCGGCCTCGGCGCGGAGGGTCTGCCCCTCGCGCGCTCGCCGCACCGAGCGGGAGAGCAGGCCGACCGTCCAGGAGAGGCCGAGCGTGGCGAGGATCCCGCCGAACACCGCTCCCCCGGTCAGGATCGGCGAGGGGATGGACTGGACGAGCCGGAAGACGATGATCAGGTAGACGACCGCCACGACCGCGCCGAGCACCGCGGAGACGGCTCCGGCAGCGCGCACCCGGCGCCGCTCGGACGCGCCGGTGCCGAAGAGCACCGCGAGGATCGCGAGGTCGGCCGGACCCGGTGCCAGCTGCAGACCCATCTGCAGGAGCGCCCCGCCCCAGGCGATCGTGAGGGAGAGCGCCGGCGCCCGGCGGTGCAGGACCAGCGCGACCGCCAGCACTCCGCCGACGACCGGCTGGAGCGAGCCGTCGGGCGCCGCGAACGGCACGGTCGAGATCAGCAGCAGGAGGAGCGCCTGCCAGCCGGCCGCTCCGACGGCGAAGCCGTCCTGCGGACCGGCGACCCGCACCAGGAGCGCATCGATCCTGTCGTCGGGACCGACCGGCCGCCGCACCCCGGCGCGCCAGACGAGGACCTCCAGGCCGGCGAGGAGGGCGGCGACGACCAGCGCGGCGACGGCGCGGAAGAGCAGGACCTGGTCCGCGCTCGCCTCCTGCGGCAGCAGCTGCTCGGTCCCGCTCAGCGCGGCGACCAGCCCGGCGATGCCCGCGAGCAGGAGGGCGCCGACGAGGGTCAGCGTCCGCGTCCAGGGCCCGAGCCGGCGCGCCGTGGACCAGAGGACGAGCAGGCCCACGAGGACACCGTCCACCGGCACGCCGAGGAGCGGGATCCCGCCGCCGGTGACCGCCCCGACGGCGACCAGGGACGGTGCGAGGGCCGGCAGGAAGGCCGCGAGGCCGAGGCCGAGCGCGATCAGCAGCCCGCCGCTGAGGTGCTCCGGCGCGATCAGGCCGGCCGCGCTCAGTCCGAGGTGGAGGACCCCGAGCAGGGCTCCCGCGATCGGGAGCGTCGCCGGACGATCCAGGAGCGCACGCATGAGCCCCACGCTACGCGGCGACGTCGCCGCGGGGCGTCGTCCGGGAGAGTGACTGCCGTCCCCCTCCCGATCCGGCGCCGCGCTCACCGGCTCAGAAGCCGAGGCGGCCGAGCAGCTTCGGGTCGCGCTGCCACTCCTTGGCGACCTTCACCCGGATGGAGAGGAACACGCGCCGGCCGAGCAGCCGCTCGATCTGCTCGCGCGACACGGCGCCCACCTCGCGCAGGCGCTGACCGCCCTTGCCGATGATGATGCCCTTCTGGCTGTCGCGCTCCACGAAGACGTTCGCGTAGATGTCGATGAAGGAGCCGTCCTCGCGCTCGACCATGTCGTCGAGCGTCACGGCGAGCGAGTGCGGCAGCTCGTCCGAGACGCCCTCGAGCGCGGCCTCGCGGATGAACTCCGCGATGCGAGAGCCGGTGTCCTCGTCGGTCACGGCCTCCTCGGGGTAGAGCGCGGGCGAGACCGGCATGAGGCGCAGCAGCTCGACCGCGAGCACGTCGAGCTGCTCCTCGGTGACCGCCGAGATCGGCACGATGGTGTCCCACTCGCGCAGCTCGGAGACGGCGAGCAGCTGCTTGGCGACGGACTTCTTCGAGGAGAGGTCGACCTTGGACACGATCGCGACCTTGCGGGCACGCGGGAAGGCCTCGAGCTGCTCGTTGATGAAGCGGTCGCCGGGGCCGATCGGCTCGTCGGCCGGGAAGAGCATCCCGATCACGTCGACGTCGCCGAGGGTCGAGGTGACGAGGGAGTTCAGCCGCTCGCCGAGCAGGGTGCGCGGGCGGTGGATGCCCGGGGTGTCCACCACGATGAGCTGGCCGTCGGGGCGGTGCACGATGCCGCGGATGGCGCGGCGAGTGGTCTGCGGCTTCGAGCTGGTGATGGCGATCTTCTCGCCGACCAGCGCGTTGGTGAGCGTGGACTTGCCGACGTTCGGGCGGCCCACGAACGACACGAAGCCCGCCCGGTAGGGGGTCGTGGGAGTGCTGGGGTCGGTCATCGTGCGTCCTCGTCCTGGTGGTCTGTCTCGGCGACGATCGCGACCGGTCCGGTGCCGGTCTCGCCTGAGGGATCGTAGTCGGGATCGCGCCGCACGATGACGGTCGAGATGGTGCCGCGACGGGGATCCGCCTGCTCGGCCTCGAGGATCACCCCGTCGATCCGGGCGGTCGCGCCCCGCTCGGGCAGGCGGCCGTAGGCCTTGGTGAGCAGTCCGCCGACCGAGTCGACGTCGTCGTCCTCGAGTTCGAGGTCGAACAGCTCGCCCAGCTCGTCGACGGGCAGCCGCGCCGAGACGCGGTAGACGCCCGGCTCGGTCTCCTCGAAGAGGTCGACCTCCCGGTCGTACTCGTCCGAGATGTCGCCGACGAGCTCCTCGATGAGATCCTCGAGCGTGACGAGCCCGGCGATGCCGCCGTACTCGTCCACCACCATGGCGAGGTGGTTGGACTCGAGCTGCATCTGGCGCAGCAGCTCGTCGGCCTTCTTCGACTCCGGCACGAACAGCGCCGGGCGGGCGAGGTCGGCCGCGGAGTCGTCGTCGTCCGGGCGCTCGTAGGTGTGCCGGGCGACGTCGCGGAGGTAGAGCACGCCGAGCACGTCGTCGACGCCGTCGCCGATGACGGGCAGGCGCGAGATGCCGCGGCTGAGCAGCAGTCCCATGCCGGCGCCGACCGACGCACCGGCCTCGATGGTCACCATGTCGGTCCGCGGCACCATCACCTCGCGCACGAGCGTGTCGTTGAACTCGAAGATGGAGTGGATGAGCTCGCGGTCGTCCTGCTCGAGGACCGACTGCTCGGTCGCCTCGTCGACCATGCTCAGCAGCTGCTCCTCGGAGGAGAAGCCGGCCGAGCGGCCGGTGCCCGGGGTGACCCGGTTGCCCAGCGCGACGAGGCCGTGCGCGACCGGGCCGAGCGCGACCCGCAGCACGTGCACGAGCGAGGCGCTGGAGCCGAGCACGGCGCGGGCGTGGGCGCGCCCGACGCTGCGCGGGCTGGAGCCGACGAGCACGAACGAGACGGCCGCCATGATCAGGATCGCGAGCAGGAGCGCCAGCCACAGGGCGTCGACCACGACGACGAGCACGGTGGTGACGAAGACCGCGGCGGTGGTCTCGGCCGCGATCCGGGTGAAGTTGACGACGTTGACGTGCGCGCTCATGTCGCCGGCGATGGCCCGCAGGGCGCGCGAGCTGCGCGAGTGGTTCGCCATCTCGAGGACGTCGCTGCGGGAGAGCACGCCGAGCGCGGCGTCGGTGGCGGCGAGCCAGCCGCCGAGGGCGACGAGGCCGAGGGCCGCGATGAGGAGCTGGACGGTGAGCACGCCGGGCCTAGCGGCGTCGCTCGCTGATGTGGAACCCGACGAGGATGTCGCGCTGGATGCCGAACATCTCGCGCTCCTCCTCGGGCTCCGCGTGGTCGAAGCCGAGCAGGTGCAGCAGCCCGTGGGCCGTGAGCAGCAGCAGCTCGTCGAGCACGGAGTGGCCGGCGGCCTCGGCCTGGCTCTGCGCCACCTGCGGGCAGAGCACGATGTCGCCGAGCAGGCCGGCCGGGGTCGGCTCGTCCTCGGTGCCGGGGCGCAGCTCGTCCATCGGGAAGCTCAGCACGTCGGTGGGGCCGGGCTCGTCCATCCACTGCACGTGCAGCTGCTCCATCGCGCCCTCGTCGACCAGCACGATGGCGAGCTCGGCGTCGGGGTGCACGTGCATCGAGTCGAGCGCGTAGCCCGCGAGGCGCAGCAGGGTCGCCTCGTCCACGGGGATGCTCGACTCGTTGTTGATCTCGATGCTCACGGGGTGCGGTGTTCCTTCGATCGGGAGGGGCTCGGCGGGGCGGGAGGCGGTGGTACGGCGCTCAGGCGCGCGGGCGCTTGGGCTGAGCGGCGCCGGTCGAGCGGGTGGCCGCCCGGCGCTCGGCGCGGGCCGCGAACTCGCGGGCCTGCTCGCGCTCGAAGCTCTGCGCCTGCTTCTGCTGGTCGTACTCGGTGTACGCGTCGACGATCCGGCCGACGAGGCTGTGGCGGACCACGTCCTCGCTGGTCAGCCGGGCGAAGTGGATGTCGTCGATGTCGTCGAGCACCCGGGTCACCAGGCGGAGACCGCTCGATCCGGCGGGGAGGTCGACCTGGGTGATGTCGCCCGTGATCACCATCTTCGAGCCGAAGCCGAGGCGGGTGAGGAACATCTTCATCTGCTCCGGCGTCGTGTTCTGCGCCTCGTCGAGCACGACGAACGAGGAGTTCAGCGTGCGGCCGCGCATGTAGGCCAGCGGCGCGACCTCGATCGTGCCCGCCGCGAGCAGCTTCGGCACGATCTCCGGGTCCATCATCTCGTTCAGCGCGTCGTAGAGCGGGCGCAGGTACGGGTCGATCTTGTCGGTGAGCGAGCCGGGCAGGTAGCCCAGCCGCTCCCCCGCCTCGACCGCGGGGCGCGTGAGGATGATCCGCTCGACCTCCTTGCGCTGCAGGGACTGCACCGCCTTGGCCATCGCGAGGTAGGTCTTGCCGGTGCCGGCCGGGCCGATGCCGAAGACGATCGTGTTCTGATCGACGGCGTCGACGTACTCGCGCTGCCCCAGGGTCTTCGGGCGGATGCTCTTCCCGCGCGCCGTGAGGATGGCCTGGCCGAACGCGTCCGCCGGACGCACCGGCCCGCCGTTCTCGAGGATGCGCGCGGACTCGCGCACGCCTTCCGGGTCGAGGTCGTGGCCGCCTGCCGTCATGAGCACCAGTTCTTCCACCAGGCGCGCCGCCGCGGCGACGGGGGCTCCCTCGCCGTCGAGGGTCACCTCGTTGCCGCGCACGTGCACCCGGACGTCGGGGAATCGCGATTCGACCGCCCGGATGAGGCGGTCCTGGGGTCCGAGGAGGCGCACCATGGCGATTCCGTCGACGGCGATGACGCGATGGGTCCCGCCGGTGGTCCGGTCCGCGTCGCTCTGCGGGACCGACGGCTCCGTCGAGCCGGTTCGAGTGGGGTTCTGGTCCGCGGAGCGATCGCCCGCGTGATCAACCGGTGGCAAGGGAGCCTTCCGTCAGGTGGCCGCCCAGGACGTGGGCGTGGACGTGGAACACGGTCTGACCGGCCTCTTCGCCGGAGTTGAAGACGAGGCGGAACTGGCCGTTGCTGTGCGCGTCGGCCAGGGTCTGCGCGACCACGGCCATCTCGGCGAGGAGCTCCGGATCGCCCGCGGCGAGCTCGGCGACGTTCGCGTACTCGGGGGTCTTGGGGAAGATCAGCAGGTGGACGGGCGCCTTCGGCGCGATGTCTCGGATCGCGAGGATCCGCTCGTTCTCGAACACCACGTCGGCGGGGATCTCACCGCGGACGATGCGCGTGAAGACAGTGGGCTCGGTCATGCATCCATCTTAAACGGGGCGAGGGCGACGACGGGGGCGCGTTCGCCCAGGGCGCGCGGATCGGCGGGGATCACCAGCGGCCGAGACGAGCCGAGAGCACGGCGATCGCGGCCGGGCCGGCGGTGGAGGTGCGCAGGACGGAGTCGCCGAGCGCGACGGCCTCGGCACCCGCGTCGGCGAGGGCGCGCAGCTCCTCCGCCGCGATGCCGCCCTCGGGTCCGACGACGAGCACGAGGTCGCGCCCGTCCGGCTCGATCGCCGTGAGCCGCGCCTCGGCCGAGGGCTCGAGCACGAGCACACGCGCCGTCGCCGCCCGCTCCACGAGCGCGCGGAGGCCGACGACCGCCGACACCTCCGGCACCCGGGCGCGGAGCGACTGCTTGCTCGCCTCGCGGACGATGCTGCGCCAGCGCTCGCGGCCCTTCTCCTCCTTGACGCCCGACCAGCGCGAGACGCTGCGGGCGGCCTGCCACGGCACGACCTCGTCCACGCCGAGCTCGGTCGCCGCCTGGATCGCCAGCTCGTCGCGGTCGCCCTTCGCGAGTGCCTGCACGAGCACGAGGCGCGGGCTCGGCGCGGGCACCTCCTCGACCGACTCGACCGCGAGGACGACACGCGACGCCTCCGCGCTCTCGACGACGGCCACGGCGACCCGGCCTCGGCCGTCGCCGATGCGGACGCTCTCGCCCGCGCGGATCCGGCTCACGGTCGCGAGGTGGCGCGCCTCCGCGCCGGAGAGCTCCAGCCGGCCGCCGGCGACGAAGTCCCCGGAGTCGAGCGACTCGTCGATGTAGTGGTGCGCCACGCCTACGCCGGTCAGCCCAGGAAGCGGTCGCGGAGCTTGGAGAACAGCCCCTGCTGGAAGTGCGTGAGAGCTGGCTTCTGCGGCTTGTAGTGCTTGGCGAACTCCTGCACCAGCTCGCGCTCGCGGTGCCCCAGCTTGGTCGGAGTGACCACCTGGATGCCGACGCGGAGGTCGCCGCGGCCGTTGCCGCGCAGCTTGGTGACGCCGCGGCCCTTGATCGTGACGATCTCGGTGCTCTGCGTGCCCGGCTTGACCTCGATCTCGATGTCGCCGTCGAGCGCCGCGAGGGTCGTCGTCGAGCCGAGGATCGCGTCCGTCATCTGCACCTCGAGGGTGCAGAGCAGGTCGTCGCCGTTGCGGCTGAAGATGTCGTGGTGCTTGACCTTGATCTCGAGGTAGAGGTCGCCGCTCGGGCCGCCGGCCGGGCCGACCTCGCCGCTGCCGGGCATCTGCAGGCGGAGGCCCGTGTCGACGCCCGCGGGGACGTCGACGGGGATGGTCCGGCGCGCGCGGACCCGGCCCTGGCCCTGGCAGGTGGAGCACGGAGTGGCGATGACGGTGCCGTAGCCGCGGCAGGTGCCGCAGGGGCTGGCCGTCATCACGTTGCCGAGCAGCGAGCGGACGGTGCGCTGGATCTGGCCTGAGCCGTGGCAGATGTCGCAGGTGACCGGCGAGGTGCCCGGCTGGCAGCACGAGCCCTGGCAGGTCTCGCAGAGCACGGCCGTGTCGACCTCGAGGTCGCGGTGGGTGCCGAAGATGACCTCGTCGAGCGAGACCTCGACGCGCAGCAGCGCGTCCTGGCCGCGCTCCCGGCGCGACCGCGGGCCGCGCGAGGAGCCCTGCGCGCCCTGGCCGAAGAAGGTCTCGAAGATGTCGCCGAAGCCGCCGAAGCCCTGCCCGCCACCGCCGGGGAAGCCGTCCTGCGGGCCGCGGTCGTACTGCTGGCGCTGCTGGGCGTCGCTCAGGACGTCGTAGGCGTGCGTGACGAGCTTGAACCGCTCGGACGCGTCCGCACTCGGGTTGACGTCGGGGTGCAGCTCGCGCGCGAGCCGGCGGTACGCCTTCTTGATCTCGTCGGCGGAGGCGTCTCGGTCGACGCCGAGGACTTCGTAGTGATCGGCCACAGGGGGCTTCGTCCTTCGTTCGTGGTCGGTGCGCCGGGCGCGGCGGACCTGTCGGGAGCCGGGGTTCCGGCGAGGGTCTGGAAGCGGGTCATTCCTCGCCGAGGAGGCGGGAGAGGTAGCGGGCGACGGCGCGGACCGCCGCGATGTTGCCGGAGTAGTCCATCCTGATCGGTCCGAGGACACCCAGGCGCGAGACCTGGCCGCCGGCCGTGTTGTAGCCGCTGGTGAGGACGGAGGTCTCCTGCAGGCCGAACGGTGCGTTCTCGCGGCCGATGCGGACCGAGATGCCGCGCGGGTCCGGCGTCATCTCGGCGAAGAGGCGCAGCAGCTCGACCTGCTCCTCGATCGCCTCGAGAACGGGGTAGATGCTGCCGGAGAAGTCCTCCTCGGTGCGCACCAGGTTCGCGGCGCCCGCCATCACCAGGCGGTCCTGCCGGTTCGCGCCGACCTGCTCGAGCAGGGTCTGCACGACCGGGTCGACGACGGCGCGGCGCTCCGGGCTGAACTGCTCGGTCGCGCTCTGCAGCGTCTCCGCCGCAGCGGCGAGCCCCAGGCCGAGGACGGCGGTGTTGAGCTTCGCCCGGATCTCGCCGAGCAGCAGCTCGTCGACGTCCTCGGGCGTCTCGAGCACGCGCTGGTCGACGCGGCCGGTGTCGGTGATCAGCACCGAGAGCAGCCGCCGCGGGGCGAGGGCGACCAGCTCGACGTGACGGATGCGCGCGGCCCCGAAGGACGGGTACTGCACGAGCGCGACGCTGTTGGTGAGCTGCGAGAGCAGGCGGACCGTGCGGACGAGCACCTCGTCGAGGTCGGGGCTCTGGCCGAGGAAGGTCTCGATCGCCTGCCGCTGCGCCGCGGTCAGCGGGCGCAGGTCGGTCAGCTGGTCGACGAAGAGGCGGTAGCCCTTGTCGGTGGGGACGCGGCCGGAGGAGGTGTGCGGGGCCGCGATCAGCTCCTCCTCCTCGAGCTGCGCCATCTCGTTGCGGATGGTCGCGGCGGAGACGCCGAACGCGTGGCGCTCGACGATCGACTTGGAGCCGACCGGCTCGCGGTTCGCGACGTAGTCCTGCACGATCACGCGCAGGACCTGGAGACCGCGCTCCGTCACCATACGACCGACCTCCCGCCGGACTCCGGGTGCCTCGCGGCACGACCACCTCGGCGCCGTGGCGCCGCGCGGAGCTTGGCACTCCGCGAGATTGAGTGCCAATCATAACCGCGCAGGAGGAAGGAGGGCGGGGCTTGCCCCGGATCGCCTCCCGGTGCGGCTGCGTCTCTGCCACGATGGACGCCGAGCGCCCGGGGTCGCCCGACGCGCCGATTCCTGAGACGGAGATCACCATGTCGGCCACCCCGCCCCCGCCGCCCGCCTACTCGACGCCCGCCCCGCCGCTGAACCCGGCCGACGAGAAGACCTGGGCGATCGTCACCCACATCACGGGCATCTTCTTCAGCTTCATCCCGTCGCTGATCGTCTACCTCGTCTTCAAGGGCCGCGGGCCCTTCCTCGAGGCGCACGCGAAGACGGCGCTGAACTTCCACCTCACGACCCTGATCGCGTACGTCGCGGGGACGATCCTGAGCTTCGTGCTCGTCGGCTTCATCGTCTTCATCGTGGTGCCGATCCTCGTGATCGTCTTCGCGATCATCGCCTCGGTGCGCGCCAGCGCCGGCGAGTACTACACGTACCCGCTGAGCATCCCCTTCTTCAAGTAGGCACCGAGCGGGATCTCGACACGCCCGCTCCGCGGGCTACTCGATCAGCATGAAGGGAAGCAGCCGCCGCAGGCGGGGCCACCTGCTGGTCGAGCAGCCACCGCAGGCGGAACCACATGCTGGTCGAGTAGCCGCCGCAGGCGGCGTATCGAGACCCACGCACATCGGACAGGGGATCTCGATACGCCCGCTCCGCGGGCTGCTCGATCAGCTGGGAGCGGGGCGACTCAGCCGTCCGTGAGGCGGCGGACGACCGCGTCGGCCAGCAGCCGGCCGTGCAGGGTCAGCACGAGGCGCCCGCGGAGGGCGGCCCGGCCGTCGACGAGGCCGTCGGCGATCAGCCCCGCGACCTCGCGGCGGCGCTCCGGGTCGATCGCGTCGATCGGCAGCCCGTCCGCCAGGCGCGAGCGCAGCAGCACGTCCTCCACCCGGCGGGTCGCCGCGTCGAGGGTCTCCCGCCCGGCTGCGGGCGACGAGCCGGAGTGCAGCCGCTCGGCGTAGGCCGCCGGGTGCTTCACGTTCCACCAGCGCACTCCGCCCACGTGGCTGTGAGCACCGGGCCCCACGCCCCACCAGTCGTGCCCCAGCCAGTACGACAGGTTGTGCCGCGACCGGTGCGCGTCGTCGCGCGCCCAGTTGCTGACCTCGTACCAGGAGTAGCCGGCCGCGGCGAGCCGAGCATCCGCCAGCTCGTACATGTCCGCGGTCAGGTCGTCGTCCGGAGTCGCCACCTCGCCGCGGCGGATCTGCCGCGCGAGCTTCGTCCCTTCCTCGACGATCAGCGCGTACGCCGAGAGGTGATCGGGCCGGTTGGCCAGCGCCGAGTCGAGCGAGCGCTCCCAGTCGGCCAGCGACTCCCCCGGTGTGCCGTAGATCAGATCGAGGCTGACCTGCAGCCCCGCCTCGCGCGCCCACTCCACCACGAGCGGCACGCGCTCGGGATCGTGGGTGCGCTCGAGCGTCGCGAGCACGTGCGGCACGGCCGACTGCATCCCGAAGCTGACCCGCGTGAACCCGGCGTCGGCCAGCTCGCGGAGGTAGGCGGCGTCCACCGAGTCGGGGTTCGCCTCGGTGGTGATCTCCGCGCCGTCGGCGACGCCGAAGTGACGCCGGAGCCCGTCGAGCATGCGCACCAGATCGCGGGCGGGCAGCAGCGTCGGAGTCCCGCCGCCGAAGAACACGGTCGCCGCGGGCCGCCGCGGCAGACCCGCGGCCGCCAGCACGCCCTCGCCGAGCGCCATCTCGACGATCGCCTCGTCGGCGTAGTCCTGCTGCTTCGCGCCGCGCAGCTCGGTCGCGGTGTAGGTGTTGAAGTCGCAGTAGCCGCAGCGCACCCGGCAGAACGGGACGTGCACGTACAGCCCGAGGTCGCGGGTCTCCACGCCGTCGGCGACGGAGGCCGGCAGGAGTCCGTCGAGCGGTGCCGGGTCGGCGAGCGGGAGGGCGCTGCCCACGTCAGCTGACGCGCGCCGGCAGCAGCGCGCGCAGGTACTTCTTGACCTGCCGCTTCTGCACGACCCGGAGGACGGGGGTGCCGAGGCGGTAGAGGGCGGTGGAGGGCCGCGAGAAGACGCGGATGACGAGCCAGACCGAGTCGTCCGCGCGCTTCTCGACCACGAAGGACTCCTCGCCGCTCTCCGGGTGGCCCTCAAGCGTCCCGTAGGCGAAGCCGACCTGGTCGGGCTCGTCCACGACGTAGACGACGCGCACGGGGGCGTTCACCGTCCGGCCGAGCAGCGTGATCCTGAGCACGGCCGTCACGCCGGCGGTGATGTAGGGCGTGCCGTCCGCGGAGAACTGCTCCTCGGTCGGGCGGCTGGCGAGGTCGATCGGCGTGCCGGCGGAGTCGAAGTTGACACCCGTGTACTGCACGCCGCTGCCGGCGGTGATGTCGGTGACGGCGATGCCGCTGCCGCGCTGCACGCCCCACGTCATCAGCGACGCTGTCGTGATCGCGAAGCGCTCAGCACCCGAGCCCAGGCGCGCCTCGAACCGCTCGGCGGTGAAGCCGTCCGGCGGGTACTCGAGCAGGTCCGGCGCGAGCGTGCCGCCGACCGCCGCGTAGGTGACCTGCGGCTGCCCCTCGAAGCTCGAGCGCCGGACGCTCACTTCTTGTCCTTCGTCTCGACGTCACCACTCAGGGCGGCGATGAACGCCTCCTGCGGGACCTCGACGCGGCCGACCATCTTCATGCGCTTCTTGCCCTCCTTCTGCTTCTCGAGCAGTTTGCGCTTGCGGGTGATGTCACCGCCGTAGCACTTGGCGAGGACGTCCTTCCGCATCGCGCTGATCGACTCGCGGGCGATGATGCGGGCGCCGATCGCGGCCTGGATGGGCACCTCGAACTGCTGGCGCGGGATCAGCTTGCGCAGCCGCCCCGTCATCAGCACGCCGTAGGCGTAGGCCTTGTCGCGGTGGACGATCGCGCTGAACGCGTCGACCTGCTCGCCCTGCAGCAGGATGTCGACCTTCACCAGGTCGGCCTCCTGGTCGCCGGCGGGCTCGTAGTCGAGCGAGGCGTAGCCGGCTGTCTTCGACTTGAGGTTGTCGAAGAAGTCGAAGACGATCTCGCCGAGGGGCATGTGGTAGCGGATCTCGACGCGGTCCTCGCCGAGGTACTCCATGCCGATCAGCGTGCCGCGACGGCTCTGGCAGAGCTCCATGATCGTGCCGACGTAGTCCTTCGGCGCGAGGATCGCGGCCCGGACGATCGGCTCGGTGACGCTGGCGATCTTGCCGACCGGGAACTCGCTCGGGTTGGTGACCGTGACGGTGCTCTTGTCGTCGGTGGTCACCTCGTAAATGACGGACGGCGCCGTGGTGATCAGGTCGAGGCCGAACTCGCGGTCGAGCCGCTCGGTGACGATCTCGAGGTGCAGGAGCCCCAGGAAGCCGCAGCGGAAGCCGAAGCCGAGCGCGACCGAGGTCTCGGGCTCGTAGACGAGCGCCGCGTCGGAGAGCTTGAGCTTGTCCAGCGCCTCGCGGAGGTCCGGGTAGTCGCTGCCGTCGATCGGGTAGAGACCCGAGAACACCATCGGCAGCGGCTCGGTGTAGCCGGGCAGCGCCTCGGTGGCGGGCTTGGACGCGGTGGTGACGGTGTCGCCGACCTTGGACTGGCGCACGTCCTTCACGCCGGTGATCAGGTAGCCGACCTCGCCGACGCCGAGGCCCTTGGTGGAGACGGGCTCGGGGCTGGAGACGCCGATCTCGAGGATCTCGTGCGTCGCGCGCGTCGACATCATCTGGATCTTCTCGCGCGGCGAGAGCTGGCCGTCGATCATCCGGACGTAGGTGACGACGCCGCGGTAGGAGTCGTAGACGGAGTCGAAGATCATCGCGCGAGCGGGAGCGTTCTTGTCTCCGACCGGCGCGGGCACCAGCTCGGTGACGCGGTCGAGCAGCGCCTCGACGCCGACCCCGGTCTTGCCGGAGACGCGGAGGACGTCGGCCGGGTCGCCGCCGATGAGGCTCGCGAGCTCGGCTGCGTACTTCTCCGGGTCGGCCGCGGGGAGATCGATCTTGTTGAGGACCGGGATGATCGCCAGGTCGTTCTCGAGCGCGAGGTAGAGGTTCGCGAGGGTCTGCGCCTCGATGCCCTGCGCGGCGTCGACGAGGAGGATCGCGCCCTCGCAGGCGGCGAGCGAGCGGCTGACCTCGTAGGAGAAGTCGACGTGACCGGGGGTGTCGATCATGTTGAGCGCGAAGGTCTGCCCGTCGCGCTCCCAGGGCATGCGGACGGCCTGCGACTTGATCGTGATGCCGCGCTCGCGCTCGATGTCCATCCGATCGAGGTACTGCGCGCGCATCGCGCGGTCCTCGACCACGCCGGTGATGCCGAGCATGCGATCGGCGAGCGTGGACTTGCCGTGATCGATGTGGGCGATGATGCAGAAGTTGCGGATGGACGCCGGATCGGTCGCGGCGGGCTCGAGCCCGAGGTGTGCACGTGGAGACATCGTGGGTCCAGTGTCCCACGGCCGGGGTGCGGCGGCGGGCGAGGGGCCGGGACCGGCCGGATGCGGGGCAGAACGTCAGCTGTGGAGGGACCTCATCGCTGATTGGGGATGAACGCCCTTCTCCGCTGATGTTCTGCGGGCGGTCCTCGCTAGAGGTCGAGTCCGTAGGTGCGCGTGGGCTCGATCCCGGGCGGGTTCTCGCGCTCGGGGAGCCGGACGAAGCCCATGCTCTCGTAGAGGGCGTGCGCGGCGAGCATGTCGGTGCCGCTGTTCATGACCACGCGCTGGAGTCCCCGCTCGACGGCGAGCATCACCACGAACTCGGTGAGCAGGCGGCCCAGCCCGCGTCCGCGCGCCTCCGGAGCGACCGCGAGCAGCCGCCAGTCGAGCTCGCCCGGGCGGCCGAGGGAGTACAGGGTGGTGCCGGGAGCCGCGGTGGTGACGGTCGCGAGGATCGCGCCGTCCTCCTCCGCGACCCAGACCTCGCCCTCGCGGTCGTGCCGGGCGACGTCGGCGACGTCCGCCGCGTACTCCTCCCCCAGCTCGTAGTCGTGGGCGTACGCGGCGAGGCGCAGTCGGGAGACCTGGGCGTACTCCTCCGGGCGCACCCGGCGGACCAGGACGTCGTCGGCGCTCATGCACTCGCCGCCGCGGTCGGGGCCGGCAGGGCGCGCAGCCCGTGCTCGAGGTCGGCGGGGTCGGCCGCGAGGCAGACGCGGATCCAGCCCTCACCGGTGCGCCCGAAGGCACTGCCCGGCGCGACGGCGACGAGGGTCTCGAGCAGGAACGCCTCGGCCCAGGAGGCGACGTCGCCGTCGCTCGCGTGCGACACGTCGATCCAGAGGTAGAAGGCGCCCTCCGGCTCGCGGAAGCGGATGCCGCGCTCGTCGAGCAGCGCCGTCGCGAGCCGCAGGTTGGCGAGGTAGTGCGCGGAGGCGTCGGCGACCGCGTCCTGCGGCCCGGTCAGCGCCGCGAGGGCCGCGCGCTGGTCGGGCGTCGCGACGCAGCTGATCGACGCCTCCTGCACGGTGACCATCGTCGAGGTCAGGCCGGGCGGGGTGACCAGGTAGCCGACCCGGACGCCCGTCATCGCGTAGGTCTTCGAGAGCGAGAAGACGCTGAAGACGCGGTCGTCGTCGTGGCCGGCCTCCTGCGCGAGCGCGGCGAGGCTCACGTGCGGGCGACCGTAGGTGAAGCACTCGTAGACCTCGTCGCTGATGATCCAGAGGTCGTGGCGGCGCGCGAAGTCCAGCAGCCGCTCGAGCATCGGCCGCGGCAGGACGATGCCGAGCGGGTTCGACGGGCTGTTCACGATGATCGCGCGGGTGCGGTCGGTGACGATCCGCTCGAGCTCGTCGAGGTCGGGGAGGAAGCCGTTCTCGGCACGCAGCGTGTACGGCACCGGGACCGCGCCGATCATCCGCGCGTTCATCGTGAAGGTGGTGTAGCCGGGGTCGGGCAGGAGCACCTCGTCGCCCGGGCCGAGCGTCAGCGTCATCGCCTGGTAGAGCGCCTGCGTGGCGCCGACCGTGACCCAGACCTGCTCGACGTCGGCGCGGAACCCGTTGTCGCGGGCGAGCTTGGCGACGATCGCGCGCCGGAGCTCCATCAGGCCGCCGTTCGGGCCGTAGCCGGTGTCGTCCGCGGCCCACGCGGCGCGGGCCGCCTCGATGATGTGCGGTGCGACGGCGACGTCGGGCTCCCCCACGGCGAGCAGCGTCACGCCGTCCAGGCGGAGGGCGATCTCGAACAGCCGGCGGATGCCCGAGGGCGGAACGGCGGGGATGTGATCGGCGAGTCGGGGCATCGCTGGTCAGGCTACTGGCGGGCTCCTCCCGCGAGATGCCACTTGCGTACGCCCCGCGCGGCGTGTCGCGTACGCAAGTGGCATCTCGCGGGAGGGGACAGGACGGGACGGGGGCGGGCGGGCGGCGGGCGCGGCGCGGTTGAAGGGTGGCGGCGGGTGCGCTAAAGTTCCTTGTTGGCTTGCGCTCCACCATTGGCGTGTGTGGAGTGATTCAGAAGCCGGCGACCTCCAGTCGCACCGGGATGGCGTTTCCACGCCACCGGAAGGGGCACTCCGTCGAGTAGCCGGCTGCACACACATCCGAGAAGAAGGTAATAGACGTGGCAAACATCAAGTCGCAGATCAAGCGCAACCTCACCAACAAGAAGGCGAACGAGCGCAACAAGGCCGTCAAGAGCGAGCTGAAGACCGCCGTCCGCGCGGTGCACTCCGCCATCGCCGCCGGCGACACCGAGAAGGCCGCCACCGCGCTCGCCTTCGCCGCCAAGAAGCTCGACAAGGCCTCGAGCAAGGGCGTCATCCACAAGAACCAGGCCGCGAACCGCAAGTCGGCCATCGCGAAGCAGGTCGCCGCGCTGTAAGGCTGCGTCTCGCTGCAACGACGAAGGGTCCGGCCTCTGGCCGGGCCCTTCCTCGTTTCCGCTCGCCGTCGACGGACTCCTCGTTCCTCGTCGTCCGTCGCGCGGTCGGCTTCCCGAGGTGTCGCGCTGGGAGGAGCGGGTCGCGATCCGGCTACGACGATTCGCTGGCACGCGAATCGCCTGTTCGCCTGCGGGGCCGCGGCTCCAGCACCACCGGCGTCGGCTCGCCAGGACACCGCGCAGCACGAGCCCGCACGACCTCATGCTGGTCGAGTCGCCCCACAGGCGACCACATGCTGGTCGAGTGGCCCCGCGGGCGACCACATGCTGGTCGAGTAGCCCCGCAGGGGCGCATCGAGACCCACCACCGCAAGGGCGTCCGGTAGCGTCGCCGTGACGGACGACTCCCGCAGGGAGCTGCCCGCGCACGATCGGGGGATCATGACCAGCACGGAGACGGCGAAACCGCTGAGCCAGGACAGGGCGATCCTCCTCGGACTGCTCGGCATGATCGTCGTGCCGACCGCGATCGTGGTCGGCACGAACTCCTGGACGGAGCCCGAGGCTGCGGACTGGGTCAGGATGGCCCTCGGCTCGGTGATCGCCGCGCTCGTCTCCGTCGTCTCGGCCTGGTGGCTCGCCTTCGACCGCCGTCGCGCGCACGCTCCCGGCCGCACCTGGTTCTGGGGCGTCGCCTCCGTCGTCACGCTCGTCGCCGTCTCGACGATCTCCTCCGCCGCGGATCGACTCACCCGGCTGATCGAGGCGGGCTGACGGTGACCGCACCGCTCGACGCCACGACCTCTCCCGTCCGGCAGCGGACCTCCGGACACCGGGCGCGGATCGGCTTCTGGACCGTGGCCTGCCTCGGCGTCCCCGCCGCGCTCTTCTCCTGGTGCTGGTTCGGCTTCGCGATGGCCGAGGCGCAGTCGGAGCAGGGCAAGGCCCTCGCCGCGGGGACGACGATGGCGGGCTTCGGGGAGTCCGTCGGAGGAGTACCGGTCGCCGTCGCGCACGTCGTCGGGCTGATAGTGCTCCTCGTCCTCGCGCACAGGGCCTACCCGGGCTCGGCACTCGTCTTCGCCAGCACTGCGGTGATCGTCGCGTCGGTGCTCGGGCTCGGCGTCGCGCAGCTGCTCTTCGGCGGAGCCGTCTTCCACTTCGACCCGGAGAACCGGCAGACCTACGTCCCCTGAGACCGGGGTGCTGACGGGTCGGATCTCGATACGCCCGCTCCGCGGGCTACTCGATCAGCATGGTTCTGCGCGGCGGGCCCGGTAGACGCGTGCTGGTCGGAGGAGCCCCCGGGTGGCGGGTCGGGCACGTGCATGCTGGTCGAGGAGCTCTGCCCGGGGTAACACTCCACACCCGCACGCTCCCCGAGGAGCTCGGCCTGGCGGGCCCGGCACGTGCATGCTGGTCGAGTAGCCCCGCAGGGGCGTATCGAGACTCACCGCCACCGGCCGGAGAAGTGCTGAGCGTCAGACCCCGCGCGCCGAGATGACCGACACCATGCGCTCCAGCGCGAAGACCGGGTCCCGGGTCGCGCCCTTGACGTTCGCGTCGGCCTCCGCGACGGTCAGGATCGCCGTTCCCAGGCCGTCGCCGGTCCAGCCCGCCAGATCACGCCGGGCGCGGTCCACCTGCCACGGCGCGAGTCCCAGCCGCGAGGCGATCTGACCGGACCCCTCGCGGGACCCGGCGACCTTCGCCATCGTGCGCAGCTTGCTCGCGAACGCCGCGACGATCGGCACCGGATCCGCACCCGATGCCAGCGCGTGCCGGAGCCCCAGGAGCGCCTCACCGTGCCGCCCGGCGATCGCCGCATCGGCGACCGTGAACGCGGTGGTCTCGACCCGACCGCCGTAGTACTTCGCGACCGTCGCCTCGGTGATGTCTCCGGTCACGTCGGAGACGAGCTGCTGGCAGGCCGAGGCGAGCTCGTCCAGGTCGTCGGAGAACGCCGACACCAGCGCCCGCACCGCACCGGTGGTCGCCGTGCGCCCGGCGGTGCGGAACTCCGCGATCGCGAAGTCGACCTTGTCGCTCTCCCGCTTGAGCTCGGCGCAGACGATCTCGATGCCGCCGCCGGTGCCCGAGCGGATCGCGTCGAGGAGCTTCTTGCCGCGGTTGCCACCGCCGTGCCGCAGCACGACCGTCGCGCCGTCCGCGGGCTGGGCGAGGTACTCGATCATCTCGACGAGGAACGCGTCCGAGCACTTCTCGACGTTGGAGACGCGCAGCAGTCGAGGCTCGTCGAACAGCGACGGGCTCGCCAGCGTCAGCAGCTCCCCCGGCGCGTAGCCGCCGGCGTCGATGTCGTTGACCTCGAGACTCGGGTCCTCGGCGCGCAGGAACTCGCGGAGGAACCGCAGTGCCCGGTCGGCGAGGAACTGCTCGGGTCCGGTGATCAGCACGATCGGAGCGGGTCGCGTCTGGTTCCACGCGAGCTGCGGGATCGCCGCCTTCGAGGGGGCCGCCTTGCCGCGCGCCGGGGCTCTTCCTGCCATGCCGTCGTCCTTCCGTGACCCTCGATTCTACGAGTCCGTGGACACCCGCTGGAGAAGCGAGGAGGGGTCGCGCCGTCAGGACGGACCGCGCCGTCGCTGCCTCTCGAGGAACTTCCGCCGATACCTGCGGGAGTCGGAGAAGGCACCGATCCCCGTTCCGACCAGCGCGACCGCGGAGAGGACGATCCACCACGGCGGCTGGTGCGGCACCGCGGCCAGGAACATCAGGACTGCCAGGTGGGCGAACACGACCAGAGGGATCGAGACGCCCGGTTGATCCCGGAGTTCCGGTCGTTCCTTCCGAGTCACGCCGGCTCCTTCTCCTCGTCACGCCACGTCGAGCCCGTATCCAAGCAGTCGGCGACGTCCGGGACCGACCCGCGGCGCCAGGCTGTGCACTCCGTCGCAAGACACCCGCGGATCGGGTTCCGGCAGCACCGTCCTCCCCGGCGACCGGCGACCCTCGGCCGAGCACGGGCGTGATTCCTCCTCCCTGCTCGTTCGAAGCGGCCACCGGGGCGGCGGCTCCACTCGTCCAGACGACGACCCCCTCCGGTCGGGAGGAGAGCAGCACCGTCCCCTCCAGGTCCGTCCGCAGGGCGCGGGTCCCGCGCTCGGCCAGCAGCGCGAGCAGCGACGGCGTCGGATGGCCGTAGGTGTTGTCCGCGCCGACCGAGACGAGCCCGATGCGGGCGCCGAGGGCGTCGTAGAGGGCCGGCGACTGGTCGGCCGAGCCGTGGTGCGCCACCTTGACGACGTCGACGCGGCCCGGATTCAGACGCGCGAGCCGCCCCTGCTCCTCGGCGCCGAGGTCGCCGAGCATCGCCAGCGAGAGCGGGCCGCCGGTCTCGTCCGCGGCGATGTCGATTCGCAGGGTCACGCTCGCCTCGTTGCCGCGGAGGGTGGTCCCCCGGTCCGGCCAGACGACCCGCCAGCGCAGCGAGCCGACCGAGCCGCTGTCGCCGCGCGCCGCCTCCTGCACCGCTGCCCCGCCGGACACGAGGTCGGCGCGATCGCGGGTGTCGCCCTCGTCCGCCACCGGGCCGACGAGCGCCTCGTCGACGCGCCCGACGACGGCCGCCAGGCCGCCGACGTGGTCGAGGTCGTAGTGGGTGAGCAGCAGCAGCGCGAGGCGGTCGATGCCGAGCAGGTCGAGGCACGCGTCGAGCCGCTCCGGCAGCGGTCCGGTGTCGACGAGGACCACCCCGGCATCGCCGCGGACCAGCACCGCGTCGCCCTGCCCGATGTCGCACATCGCCACCCGCCAGTCCGACGGGACCGCTCCGGAGCGCAGCAGCGGCGTCGCCACGCTCGACACTCCCCCGACGACCAGCGCCCCCGCGAGCACGGTCGCCGCGACCTGTCGCACCCGCGCGAGCCGACGCGAGCGGGTGACCAGCACCAGGGCGAGCACCGTCAGGACCGTGAGCGCCAGCATCCCGCCGAGCCCGGGCAGCCAGGCGATCCGCGGCGACGGCCAGGTGGCGACGGCGCGCGCGATCGAGGCGATCCACCAGGCAGGCACGGCCGCGAGACGGATCGCGACGTCGGCGCCGCCCGGCCACCACGGCGCCAAGAGGCAGCCGATCAGTCCGAGTCCGGTGGCCACCGGGGCCGCCGGCTCGGCGAGCAGGTTCGCCAGCACCCCGTAGACCGGGATCGACGGGTCGATCAGCAGGACCGCGGGCTGGCAGGCCAGCTGGGCCGCCAGCGGGACCGCGACCACCAGCGCGAGTGGACGCGGCAGCACGTCGCCCAGCCGGTCCGCGATCGGCTCCGCCGCGAGCAGCAGCCCGCCCGTCGCCAACACGGACAGCACGAAGCCGAGCCGCCCCGCGATCGCGGGATCGACGAGCATCAGCAGGACGACACTCGCCAGCAGCGCCGGGACCGCCGCACCCGACCGGCGTCCCAGACGCGCGAGCAGCACGACGCTCGCCATCACGGCCGCGCGGACGACGCTCGGCTCCGGAGTGACCAGCACGACGAACGCCGCGAGGACCGCCAGAGCCGAGACGGTGCGGAGCCGACGGCCGGCGCCGAGCAGCGCGGCGACGAGCCAGCCGGCCGCGACCACGACCGCGCAGTTCGCTCCGGACACCGCGGTGAGGTGGGTGAGCGAGGCGGTCCGCATGTCGTCCTCCAGATCGGACGGGAGGGCGGAGGTGTCCCCGGTCGCGAGGCCCGGCAGCAGGCCCGCCACGTCGCCCCCGAGCACCGCGGTCCGGGCGAGGAAGCCCGAGCGCAGCACCTCCGCGACCGCCGACACCCCCACGGGCGGGCGCCGCTCGAGCACGGCGCTCGCCGCCAGGAGCGTGCTCTCGCCGACGACGCCAGGCTCCTCGGCCCGAGCCCGCAGCACCACCTCGGAGCCGACCGGCAGCCGCCCTCCGGGCTCGGCCAGGAACACCCGCACCGGCGCGGACATCGGCTGATCCTCCAGCTGCAGTGCGGTGCCGTCGAACCACACCCCACCGGTGACGAGCGGCCGCGCGGACGTCTCGACGCGGACGAGCACGGCCTGAGCCGCTCGGGACTCCGCGGCCGCCCGCAGCTCCGGCGGATGCCGCTCGGGAGTCGTGACGACGACGGAGGTGACGGCCAGCGCCGCTCCCCCGAGCGCCACCGCGATCCCGGCCAGGACGACGGCCACGCGCCGCCGACGGAGCACGCCGAGAGCCAGAACGGCGACGAAGCACACGGACCACGCGACCGTGCAGAGCAGCACGCCGCCCCCGAGAACGGCGGTGACCGGCAGCAGCCCGGTCGCCGCGGCCGCCGCCCAGGCCGAGAGTGCGAGCGGCAGCAGCCGCAGGTCCTGAGCGCGGATCACGGTGCCACCTGCTCGCGGAAGGCCTCGAGCGTCTTCTCGCCGACGCCGGGCACCTCCAGCAGCTGGTCCACGGAGGTGAACGGCCCGTGCTCCTCGCGGTAGGCGACGATCTTCGCCGCCGTCGCGGGCCCGATCTCGGGAAGCTCCTCGAGCTGTGCGGCCGTGGCCGTGCTCAAGCGGACGATCCCGCCCGCGCCGGCAGCACCTCCGGCGGCCGGAGCCGTGCCGCCCGGTGCGACCGCCGCACCCCGCTCCGGGACGAGGATCTGCTCGCCGTCCACGAGCCGGCGCGCGAGGTTCACGGCGGCCCGCTCGGCCGGCTCCGTGAAACCACCCGCCGCCGCGAGCGCATCGGCCACCCGCGCACCGGAATCGAGCAGATACAGGCCGGGCGCGGCGACCGCTCCGGCGACGTGCACGTAGAGCACCTCACCGGGGCTGCTGCTCGCCGCGGGCGTCGCGTTCCCTTCCGTGGAGGAGGGCGCTCCGGACGGACCCGCCGCAGCAGTGACAGCACCGGCCGGCGCGAGCACCTCCGTCCGGCCGCTCGCCCGCGTGCCGGCGAGGAGCACTGCGACGACCGCCGCCGCGATCACCAGCACCATCGCCGCACCGACTCCGATCCGCCAGCGCGAGCGCGCTCGCCGCGGACGGCGCAGCAGCCCCGCGGGGTCGTCGGCCTGGCTCGTCTGCTGCATCCGACGACGCTAAAGCGGCCCGGTTCGGGCGATCAGCGACGCCTGCGGATCAGTGGACGAAGCTCGACATCCCGTCCTGTGGAGGATGCCCGACCCGACCGCTCAGAGCAGTCGCAGCCGCCCGACGATCTTGTCCACGCGGTTCCTCGGCCCGATCAGACCGACCGCCAGGTACTCGACGAGCTCGGGCCCGGTCGCCCTGAGCACCTCCCGGTACTCGTCGTACACGCGCGTGTCCTGCGCGGCGGCGGGCATGTCGGCGACGAACGTCCCCTCGTGCGCCTCCGCCTTCGCCCGGATCGTCCGCAGCGTCGCCGCGTCGGCCGCGAGCACGGTGCAGCCCGCCCACGGCAGCCCCGGGTGCTCCGAGCCCGAGGCGTCCTGCGCCGCAGGACCGAGCAGCCCGGGCACCTGCGCACCGGTAGCCGCGGCGACGCAGACGGCGGCGTTCACCGCGCGCCCGATGGGCAGTGTCTCGTCGACCACGACCACCCACTTCAGACGGGCGGAGCGGGTCGGCGCCGCGGTGTCGATCTCGTCCTCGCTGTAGCCCGCGAATGCAGTGCTCATCGTCGTCCCTCCTCTGGTCGATCCTCCCGACCGGCCGCGCTCACGATAGGCGGATGCGCGAGCATCCCGCAGGATGGCCGTATGAACGACCAGCAGAACCGCGATGGAGTGGTCCTCGACGCGCTCGACATCGCCATCCTCCGCCTCCTCCAGTCGGATGCGCGGATGTCCAACCGCGACGTCGCCACCGCGGTCGGCGTCTCCCCCACCACCTCGCTCGACCGCATGCGGCGCCTGAGAACCCGCGGCGTCATCCGCGGCACGACCCTCGACGTCGACCTCGCCGCGATCGGCCGCGGCGTCCAGGCGCTGATCGCCGTCCGGATCCGGCCGCCGTCCCGCGAGGTGATCGAGTCGTTCCGCGACTGGGTCAGCGGCCTCGAGCAGACCCTCGGCGTCTTCGTCACCGCCGGCAACGAGGACTTCATCATCCACGTCGCCGTCCGCGACAACGACGACCTCTACGCCTTCGTCATCGACCGCCTCACCGAGCGCCGCGAGGTCGCCGACGTCCGCACCTCGGTCGTCTACCAGCACATCCGCAACGGCTCGGTGCCGCCCGCCTGATTCAACGCGTCGGAGTCCCCTCCGCTCCCACGGCAGCAGGGTCAACGACGGTTCTTCGTCCCCGCCGCCGCATCGGTGCGCAGCATCAGCGCCATCGTGGCGAAGGCGACGGCGGCGACCAGCGCCGGCAGGTGAGTCAGGGCCCCGAGCGAAACCGGGGCGGCTCCCCAGGAGACGCTGATCGCGAGCGCTGCGACGATGAACGCCGACAGATCGACTCCGAGGTGCTGCGTCCGCCGCACTGCGACCGAGGCGAGCAGCGCGGCGGCGACGATCGCGTACGCCGCCACGACGATCGCCGCCATGTCGAGAGCACGGAGTGCGGTGAACGCCGCGTCGAACAGGATCATCGCGATCAGGAGCGAGGCGATGATGCGCCGCAAGGAGAGGTAGAAGGCCTGCATGAGCACTCCCGGGGTCAGAGGAGGAACGAGACGGCATCAACGTCGATGAGCATCAATGCCGGGAAGACACGAGAGACAGCACTCTTACACGTATGGAGACGGTGCACCCTGGCCTGACGTCGGGCGACGGTCGGCTCGACGTCCTGGCGTCGTCAGCTCAGGCACCTTGCGGATCACGGCAGGCCTCACCGCCCGGGACAGCGAGTCGGGTCGGGAACGCCGAAGGGGCCCCTCCGCAGTGGAGGGGCCCCTTCGAGAACACCAGGTGGGCGAGACGACCTAGGCCGGCTTCGTCACCAGGTTCACCAGGCGCGGCGCCCGGACCACGGCCGTGACGACCTCGCGGCCCTGCAGCGCCCGCGCGACACCGGTGGCCGCGCGCGCCTTCTGCTCGAGCTCGTCGGAGGAGATCTTCGGCGAGACCTCGATGCGGTCGCGGACCTTGCCGTCGACCTGGAGGATCGCGGTGACCTTCTCCTCGACCAGGAGCGTCGGGTCGGCCTTGCGCCAGAGCGCGTGCGCGACCGAGCCCTCGTAGCCGAGACGGTTCCACATGTCCTCGGCCGTGTACGGCGCGAACAGGTTGAGCGCCATCGCGACGACCTCGGTCGCCTCGCGGACGGCGGGGTCGCCCGCGCCGGCACCGGAGTCGATGACCTTGCGGGTCGCGTTGACCAGCTCCATCAGGCGCGCGACGACGACGTTGAACTTGAACGCCTCGATCAGCGAGGGCGACTCGGCGAGGAAGCGGTGCGTCTGCCGGCGCAGCGCCGCGTCGCCGTTCTTCCACTCCACGTCGGGCTTGGTTGTGACGTCCTTCGCCAGGCGCCAGGCGCGGGCGAGGAACTTCGCGCTGCCCGACGGCGAGACGTCGGCCCAGTCGATGTCGTCTTCGGGCGGGCCGGCGAACGCCATCGTCAGGCGCACGGCGTCGACGCCGAACTCGTCCAGCTGGTCCGACAGGCGGACGATGTTCCCCTTCGACTTCGACATCGCGGCGCCGTCCATCTGCACCATGCCCTGGTTGAGCAGCGCGGTGAACGGCTCGGTGAAGGAGACGTAGCCCAGGTCGAAGAGCACCTTGGTGATGAAGCGCGCGTAGAGCAGGTGCAGGATCGCGTGGGTGACGCCGCCGACGTACTGGTCGACGGGCGCCCACTTCTCGGCGAGCTTCGGGTCGAACGCCTGGGTGTCGTCCTTCGGCGAGAGGAAGCGGAGGAAGTACCACGAGGAGTCGACGAAGGTGTCCATCGTGTCCGGGTCGCGGCGCGCGGGGCTGCCGTCGTTCGGGTTGGCGACGTTCACCCAGTCCTCGGCTGCGCCCAGCGGAGACGAGCCCTTCGGCTGCAGGTCCAGGCCGTCGGTCGAGGGCAGGCGCACGGGCAGCTGATCCTCGGGGACCGGGATCAGCTCGCCGTTCTCGCCGTGGATGATCGGGATCGGCGTGCCCCAGTAGCGCTGGCGCGAGATCAGCCAGTCGCGCAGGCGGTAGTTCTTCGCCGAGCGGCCGCGGCCGCGCTCCTCGAGCAGCTTGATCACGCGCTCGATGGCGGTGCGCTTCGACAGTCCGTCGAGGGGTCCGGAATTGATCAGGCGGCCGTCGCCGGTCAGCGCCTCGCCGGTGGTGGCCGGGTCGAGCGAGTACTCCTTCTCGAGCGCGGCAAGCTCCTCCGGGTCCTTCGGGATGACCGGGATCGCGCCGGTGACCGACGCGGTGGTGTCGACGACGACCCGCACGGGCAGGTCGAAGGCACGGGCGAAGTCGAGGTCGCGCTGGTCGTGCGCGGGCACGGCCATGACCGCGCCGTGACCGTAGTCGGACAGCACGTAGTCGGCCGACCAGATCGGCAGGCGCTCGCCGTTGACGGGGTTGATCGCGTAGCGGCCGAGGAACACGCCGGTCTTCGGGCGGTCGACGGTGAGGCGCTCGATCTCGCTCGACTTCTGCACCTTCTCCAGGTAGCTCTTGAACGCGGTCTGCAGCTCGGGCTCGGCGCCCTCGACCAGCTCGGCGGCCAGGTCGGAGTCGGGCGCGACGACCATGAAGGTCGCGCCGAAGAGGGTGTCGGGGCGCGTCGTGAAGACGGTGATCCGCTCCTCGCGGCCCTCGATCTCGAACTCGACGTCGGCGCCGATCGAGCGGCCGATCCAGTTGCGCTGCATGGCGATGACCTTCGACGGCCAGGAGCCCTCGAGCTGGTTGAGGTCGTCGAGCAGGCGGTCGGCGTAGTCGGTGATCTTGAAGTACCACTGGGTGAGCTTCTTCTTCACGACGACGGCGCCGGAGCGCTCCGAGGTGCCGTCGGCGAGGACCTGCTCGTTCGCGAGGACGGTCTGGTCCACCGGGTCCCAGTTCACCCAGCTGTCCTTGCGGTACGCGAGGCCCTTCTCGTACATCTTGAGGAACAGCCACTGGTTCCACTTGTAGTACTCGGGGTCGGAGGTGTGCAGCACGCGGTCCCAGTCGAAGGACGCGGCGTAGCGCTTCATCGAGCGCTTCTGCTGATCGATGTTGTCGTAGGTCCAGGTGACCGGGTTGAGGCCGCGCTTGATCGCCGCGTTCTCGGCGGGCAGGCCGAAGCTGTCCCAGCCGATCGGGTGCAGCACGTTGAAGCCCTGCTGGCGCCAGTAGCGGGCGATGACGTCGCCCAGCGCGTACGCCTCCGCGTGGCCCATGTGCAGGTCGCCGGAGGGGTACGGGAACATGTCGAGCACGTACTTGCGCGGGCGCTTGTCGGTGGAGTCGCCGGTCGCGAACGGCCGGGTCTCCTCCCAGATCGGGAGCCACTTCTCCTGGAGCGCGCGGAAGTCGTAGCGCTCCTCGTCGGTCGGGCCGGTTTGCTGGGAGGTCTCTTCTGCCACAGGTGTGTCCTACTTCTGTGAGGGTGGGGGTGGGCGCGCGCTCGGAGGGCGCCTGCGTCCGACCAACAACCCTACTGGCCTCTAGCGACCGGGCGACGACTCCGCCGTGACGTGCAGGTCGACTCCGAGCGCGGCCAGCAGCGCGCGGGCCTTGAGGCGGGTCTCCTCCACCTCCTCGTCCGCGACGGAGAGAGCGGTGATGCCCCCGCCGGTGCCGATCCGGGCGCGGACGCCGTCGAGCACGAGGGTGCGGATCGTCATCGCGAGATCGAGCGAGCCGTCGCCGCCGAGGCGGCCGAACGCGCCGGCGTAGAGACCGCGCGGCCCGGCCTCCCACTCGCGCAGGAGCTCGATCGCGCGGCGCTTCGGCGCTCCCGTCATCGATCCGGCGGGGAAGGTCGCCGCCAGCAGCTCGGCCGGTCCGACACCGGGCGTGAGCTGCGCCGACACCTCGCTCACCAGCTGGTGCACGTGCGGGTAGGTCTCGATCTCGAGGAGGCGGTCCACCTGCACCGACGCGGGGGCGGCGATGCGGGCCAGGTCGTTCCGCACGAGGTCGACGATCATCACGTTCTCGGCGCGCTCCTTGACGCTCGCGAGCAGCTCTGCTCGCAGCTCCGCGTCGACGACGGGGTCGGTGCTGCGGGTCCGGGTGCCCTTGATCGGATGCGTGGCGACGCGGCCGTCGGCCGTGACGTCGAGGAAGCGCTCGGGCGAGGCGCTGACGAGGGCGAGCCCGCCGACCCGGATCAGTCCGCCGTGGTGGCTGGGGCTCGAGCGGCGCAGGCGCCGATACGCCTCGACCGGGTCGAACGCGCCCTCGACCACCACCTCGTTGGTGAGGCAGAGCTGATAGGCGTCACCCGCGCGGATCGCGGCCTGGCAGTGGGCGATCAGGGCTCGGTACCGCTCGGGACCGTGCCGCCACTCGGCGGGTCCGGACGGCTCCGCGTCACGCGGCTCGCCGACGTCGGCAGGGGTCTCGGCGAGCGCCGTCAGCGCTCGCTCCAGCCGCCGCGCCTCCTGCTCCCTCTCCGGGGAGGAGACGAGGTGCAGGGTCCGCCGGGCGTGGTCGAACTCGAGCACCGGGTCGCCGCGGATCAGCGCGAGCGCGGGCGGAGCGTCGGCGTCGACGGAGGCGGGCGGAAGGGCGACGAACGGCGCACCCGCCTCGTAGGCGATCCAGCCGTACCGGCCGAGCGCCCGGTCGCCGGTGCGCTCCGTCTCCACGGCGGCGAGCGCCGCCGACACGTCCGCGCCGGGCCCGACCGTGAGCACGTCGTCCGAGGAACCGAGGAAGGAGAGGCCCTCGGCGGCGTCGCGACCGGAGTCGAGCCAGAAGGAGGCGTCCGCCGAGGCGAACAAACCGAGGTATGCTCGCTCGGGATCGACCCAGGTCAGCTGCCGCTGGGCGGCGGAAACCTCGGGGAGCGCGGCCACTGGGCTAGCGTAGGCCGTCGTGGACGGCGAGCTGGTGCGGAAGTGGGACGGGCGGGAGCTCGGTCCCGCAGGGGACGGACCGGCCGGCGTCCTCCTCGCGGCCGACTCCTGGCTGGTGTCGGAGGGCCGCGTGCGCGGTCTCGAGCTGCACAGGGAGCGGTTCCTGGGCGCGGTCGGCGACGCCGGGCGACCCGTCGGCGGAGACCCCGGCGACGCCGAGGCGTTCCTCGATGCCGCGATCGCGGCGCTCCCCCGCACCGGCGACTCCTTCCCCCGCGTCGAGCTCACCGCCGAGGGTCTGCGCCTCCGGCTGCGCCCTGCCCCGCCGCGAAGCCGGACCGTCGTCCTCTGGACCAGCCCCGTGGATCCGCGCCGCACCCCGGAGCGCAAGGGACCCGACATCGCACGGCTGGCGCTCCTGCGCTCCCGTGCTCTCGCCGCCGGCGCGGACGAGGCCGTGATCCTCGGTGCCGACGGCGCCGTGATCGACGGCGCCTCGAGCGCTGTCCTCTGGTGGCTCGGCGACGCGCTGGTCGTCCCGCCCGCGAGCAGCCGCCGGGTCCGGAGCGTGACGGCCCGCACGGTCTCCGTGCTCGCGGGAGCGCTGGGCGTCGACGTCATCGAGGCGCCGGCTGAGCCGGTGGACCTCGACGGCCGCGAGGTGTGGACGGCGAACGCCCTGCACGGCCTCCGCCTGGCCACGGGCTGGGTCGACGGACCGGCGCTCGCCGCAGTGCCGGGCCGGCTCGACGCCTGGCGCCGGCGCCTGGACGCCCTCCGCCGCCCCCTCCCCTGACGCGCGCGAGGCGCCGGAACGGACGGCGTGCCAAGGACCGGTCACCGCGCGCCGATCCCTCGTCGTCCGCACCCGCGCGCGCCAGGATCGAAGCAGTCCGCTCGTGATGCCGCCCTCACCCCGACGGCGCCCATCTCTCGAGAAGGAACTGCGATGACAGCACACACCACCCCCCGCCCGCTCGCCTCAGGTCTCGTCGCGCTGGTCGCGACCGGCGCCCTGCTCTTCAGCGCGACACCCGCCCTCGCTCAGGGCGGTCTCAGCACCGCGTCCTCGAGCGTCTCCGCCGCCCGCGCGTCGGCCCCCGAGGCACTGAATCCCGGCCAGCAGCTCCTCGCCGGTCAGTCCATCGCCTCGAGCCAGTCGGGAGGCGGCTACACCTTCCGGATGCAGGACGACGGCAACGCCGTCGTCTACGACGAGGTCGGTCACGCCGTCTTCGACACGGGCACCTCGGGGCGCGGCAACCGCCTCGTGATGCAGGAGGACGGCAACGTCGTCATCTACTCCGCCGACGGCCGAGCGCTCTGGAGCACCGGGACGGACAACGAGACGGACGCGTCTCTGATCATCCAGGCGGACGGCAATCTCGTCGTCTACCGGGAAGACGGCTCGCCGGCCTGGGCGAGCAGCGTGAACCGCAGGATCCCCCAGCCGCCGTTCAGCACCCTCTACGTGGACGACGCGCTCTCCCGCGGGCACCAGCTCACCTCGCCGAACGGACTGTTCCGCGCCGTCATGCAACGCGACGGCAACCTCGTCGGCTACGGCCCGGACGGCGTCGTCTGGAGCACCGGCACCGTCGGCACGGACAACCAGCTCCTCGTCTCCGACGACGGCTACGCCGTGATCATCGGCGCGGACGGGGGGATCGTGTGGGCGGCCGACACCGAGGGTCCGGCCACCTCCATCGCTCTCGACGACAGCGGCGTCCTGAACGTCCTCGACGAGGACGACGCCGTCCTGTGGACGAGCCGGTCCGGACTGCCCGGCGCTCAGCTGTACGCCCCCAACACCCTCGAGGTCGACGACCACCTCCGCTCCGACGACGGCGCCTACCGCGCCGTGATGCAGGCCGACGGCAACTTCGTCGTCTACGGCCCGACCGGAGCGATCTGGCAGACCGCCACCTCCGGAGTCGAGAGCTCGTTCGAGTTCTCGGAGGACGGCTCGGCACAGGTCGTGGCCGGCAACGGCGCCGTCACCTGGACGGCGACACCCGCCGCCGGCGCCGCCCCGTTCCACTTCGTCATGCAGGGCGACGGCAACCTCGTCGAGTACGACGCCCACCACCACGCGGTCTGGTCCAGCCGCTGACGGCTCCTGCGGTCCGGCGACCGCAGTCGCGGTGACGCCTCCACTCGACGGCCCGGCCCGTGCCCCTCAGCACGAGCCGGGCCGTCGTCGTGCCCTCGGAGCAGCATGCGAGGAGACCGCGTGCCGACCGCCGGCGCCGTCCGGAGAGCCGGGAACCGGACCGCGCGACAGAGAGCACGTGCCGAACGCCAACGGGTGACGGGTCCGAGCGCGAGTGCTTCGGTGAGAGGGAAGACCGCTCGGCGACGCCGCCTCGTCAACGGCGGTGCCGATCTCTCGAGAAGGAACTGCCATGACATCCACCACCCACCCACGACGCCGAGCCTCCGGGATCGTCGCACTCGTCGCAGCCGGAGCCCTGCTCCTGGGTGCGACACCTGCTGTGGCCCAGGAGGCCGCCCCTGACGCGTCTGCATCGACTCACTGGAGTCCGACCACGCCGGCCTTCAAACGGTGGCCCACCCCGTCCGGTGGCCCCGACCGCGATTACTACAACGCTCTTCTCGCCGGTCAAACGGTCTACTGGTCGGGCACGAACCCGGACGGAAGCCCAGACCTGGACCAGAGCGTGCTCTCCGACCCGTCCGGAAGCTACGTCTTCGCCATGCAGGAGGACGGTGACGTCGTCCTCCGCTCCAACGACGGCAGGATCCTGTTCCGTACAGGAACTCGTAACCCCTCCCCGACTCAGGTGAACCGTCTGGTGCTGCAGAAGGACGGGAACATCGTGGTCCTCTCGGGCGATGAACGTCCGATCTGGAGCTCCGGAACGGACGGCGAACCGGGCGCGAATCTCGTACTCGGGGAGGACGGCGACCTCGTCCTCTACCGCCGGAACGGCACTCCGGCCTGGTCCGCCAGCGCCGGGAAGATCGCCGAACCGCCGACCGACACCCTCGCCACCGGCGGCACCCTCACCTACGGCCACCAGCTCACCTCCGAGAACGGGCTCTTCCACGCGGTCATGCAGCGCGACGGCAACCTCGTCGGCTACGGCCCCTCCGGAGCGATCTGGAGCACCGGCACTCGCGGCATCGGCAATCGCTTCGTCATCCAGGACGACGGCAACGCCGTGGTCTACGGGGCCGACGGCGCGGTGAGGTGGGCGTCCGGTACCAGCGGGGACGGTCTCACCGTCCAGCTCGAGGACAGCGGCGTGCTGGATGTCCGCGATGCCGACGACGACCTGGTATGGGACAGCCAGTCCGCGCTGCCCGGGTCGGTCCTGTACGCCCCGAACGACCTCCAGACCGGCAACCGGCTGCGCTCGGACGACGGCGCCTATCGTGCCGTGATGCAGGGTGACGGCAACTTCGTCGTCTACGGCCCGACGGGAGCGATCTGGCAGACCGCCACCTCCGGTGTCGAGAGCTCGTTCCAGTTCTTCCGGAACGGGAGAGCACAGGTCGTGGCCGACAACGGCGCCGTCACCTGGACGGCGAAGCCCGCCGCCGGCGGTGACGGCCCGTTCCGCCTGGTCATGCAGAGCGACGGCAACCTCGTCGAGTACGACGGACAGGGCCACGCGATCTGGTCCATCCGCTGACCCCGCCGGGATCGACGCGTCGGCGGACGCGCTGACGTCCCCCTGCGATGGCCCGGCTCGTGCACACCCTGCATGCGCCGGGCCATCGGCGTTCTCACGCGCAAGGTCCAGCCCTGCGCGACTCCCCCTCAGAGCGCAGAAGCGGGACGACGCGACAACGACCCTGCGCCCCGCGCCGGAACGCGTCGAAGTCCAGCAGCAGTGCTTCGGTGAGAGGGAAGACCGTTCGGCGATGCCGCCTCGTCGACGGCGGTGCCGATCTCTCGAGTAAGGAACTGCCATGACGTCCACCTCACATCCACGCTCCCTCGCCTCCGGACTCGTCGCGCTCGTCGCGGCGGGAACCCTGCTCCTCGGCGCGACACCCGCCCTCGCCGAGAGCGCCGTCGGAGCAGCATCCTCGCCGAGCGGCGCTCCCGCCTGGTCCGCCGGCGCCGGGACGACCGCCGAACCGCCGCACGACACCCTCGGCACCGGCGGCACCCTCGCGCCGGGCGACCAGCTCACCTCGAAGAACGGGCTGTTCCGCGCGGTCATGCAGACCGACGGAGACCTCGTCGGCTCCGGGCCCTCCGGCGTGATCTGGCGTACCGGCACCCACGGTGCGGGCAACCGCTTCGTCCTGCGGAACGACGGTGACGCCGTCGTCCTCGGCGCCGACGGCTCGGTGAAGTGGACGTCCGGCACCAGCGACGACACTCTCACCGTCCAGCTCGACGACAGCGGAGTGCTGATGCTCGTCGACGACGAGGGCGACCTGGCGTGGGACAGCCAGTCCCAGCTGCCGGGGTCGGTCCTGTACGCACCGAACTACCTCTCGGCCGGTGACGTGCTGCGCTCGGACGACGGTCGGTACCTCGCGGTGATGCAGTCGAACGGGGACCTCGTCGTCCACGGTTCGACGGGCACTGTCTGGCAGAGCGGGACCTCCGGCATCGACAACGCGCTGCACGTCGCCGAGAACGGAGTCGCGTCGATCTACGACTGGAAGGACACCGTGCTCTGGACGAACGGTCCCGCCTCCGGTGCGGTCGGACCGTTCCGGTTCGTGATGCAGAACGACGGCGCCCTCGTCGAGTACGACGGTCAGGGCCACGTCGTCTGGTCCAGCCGCTGACGGCAGCGGACAGCGGGCTCCGCCGAGGCGGTCGGCCCTGCTCCGACGGCCCGGTCGTGCGCATCCCGCACGAACCGGGCCGCCGTCGTGAAGGCCCGAGTCCGAGCGACGAGCGAGCGAGCGCCTCCGTGATGCCGACGCCCGCTCCACCGGGACACGGCGTCCCGAGCGCACGCCCGATCCCGCCCCCGCGTGCGAGCATTCGAGGATCCGCTCGGCGATGCCGACCTCTCGAGAAAGATCTGCGATGACGCCTCCCTCTTCCTCCCGCTCCGCCGGGCCCTCCCGATTCGTCGGCTCCGGGCTCGTCGCGCTCGTCGCGACCGGAGCCCTCCTCTTCACCGCGACGCCCGCGCTCGCCGAGGAGGCGGTGCAGCAGACGCTCTCCTCCTCCTCCTCCTCCGACTCGGCTCCTGCGCTTCAGACGAACGCCGACCCGCAGTCCCGCGCCGCCGGCGCGTACTACAACGCGCTCGAGGGCGGCGAGGAGCTCGCCCGCGGCGAGAGCATCGTCTCCGACGATCCCGGACCCGCCTACGAGTTCGTGATGCAGACCGACGGCAACGCCGTCACCTACGCGCCCGACGGCCGCGTCGTCTTCGCGACCGGCACCGCCGGCCGCGGCGACCACCTCGCGATGCAGACCGACGGCAACGTCGTGATCTACTCCGCCGACGACCGGCCCGTCTGGAGCACCGGCACGAACGACGAGCCCGGTGCGTACCTGATCATCCAGGAGGACGGCAACCTCGTCGTCTCGCGTGAGAACGGCTCCCCCGCCTGGGCGAGCAGCGTGAACGGGAGGATCGCCGAGCCGGCGACCGACACCCTCTTCACCGGCGAGACCCTCCGCGGCGGACGCCAGCTCACCTCGGCCGACGGCCGCTTCCGCGCCGTGATGCAGACCGACGGCAACTTCGTCGGCTACGGCCCGCAGGGCGTCGTCTGGAACACCGGCACCCGCGGCGCCGGCAACCGCCTCGTGCTGCAGACCGACGGCAACGCCGTGATCTACGGTCCCGACAACTCGGTCCAGTGGTCCTCCGGCACCCGCGGCAGCGACCTGCGGCTCGGCATCAACAACGCCGGATCGCTGATCATCGTCGACCAGGTCGACACCGTGCTCTGGACCAGCCAGGCGCAGCTGCCCGGCTCGAGCCTCTACGCCGAGAACGGACTCGCCGCCGGCAGCCTCCTCCGCTCGGCCAACGGCGTCTACCGCGCCGTGATGCAGGGCGACGGCAACTTCGTGGTCTACGTCCGCTCCGGTCCGATCTGGTCGACGGGCACGTCCGGCGCGGGCAGCTCGTTCAACCTCTACGAGGACGGCTTCATGGCCGTCGTCCGCGGCGACGGCATCGGCACCTGGACGGTCACGCCCCGCGCCGGCGCGGTCGCCCCGTTCCGCCTCGTCATGCAGGACGACGGCAACCTCGTCGAGTACGACGGACGCAACCAGGCGGTGTGGTCGAGCCGCTGAGCGCGGTGACCTCGCTGCCCCTCTGATCGGGTCCCGCCCTGCGGCGGGCCCCTCCCGACGGCCCGGCTCGTGCACCCCCTGCACGGGCCGGGCCGTCGGCGTTCCCGGACGGCGCGGCCCGCTGCCGTGGGCGGACCGCCACCTCCGGCGTGCGGCCCGCAGCGGCGCACGGTTCGTCGCTGCTCCCCCGCCCGTCGCATGATGGAGGGGTGAGCGACGCCGGCGACTTCATCCGCACGGCGCTCGAGTACGAGGGCGACGTCTGGCGGGCGCAGGACGTGCGCGAGCGGCTCGGCGCGAAGCTCGACTCCACCGGGGCCTCCGTCGGCGCCGTGCGCGGGACCGTGAGGGACGCGCTGAAGAAGTTCCGCGGGCTCGAGCACGACGACGTGACCGCGCTGTCGTCGGAGCTGTGGGCTCCGCCCGTCTTCGAGACGCGGCTGGCGGCGGTCGTCCTGCTGCAGTCGCGGGTGGCGCTGCTGCGGGCTTCCGATCTCACCCGGTTGGAGGGCTTCGCTCGGGACTCGCGGGTCGACGAGCTCGGCGATCCCCTGGCCGTCGATGTGATCGCTCCCCTGCTGTCCACGCTGGCGGGCCCTGCTCGCACGCGGGCCGACGCGGTTCTCGACCGCTGGGCCGTCGAGGGTGACCGCCTGGCGCGCGTGTCGGCGCTGGCACGAGCGACGCGCTGACGGCCGCGCTGCGGCGGCTCGGTCCTTCGATCAGGCGCTGGCCGCGGTGCCGTCCGCGATCGTGATCCGCCGGTCGACGGCGAGGGACGCGGGGACGCGGTGCGCGATCAGCACGACCGTGCGGCCCGAGGCGGCATGCAGCAGGTCGGCGAGCAGCGCGTCCGCGACCGGCGCGTCGACCGAGGCGGTGGGCTCGTCGAGCACCAGCACGTCGAAGTCGGCGAGCAGGGCGCGGGCGAGCGCCAGGCGCTGCGCCTGACCGCCCGAGACGAGCGAGCCGCGCTCGCCGACCCGGGCGTCGAGACCGCCGCGGGCCGCGGTCCAGGAGGCGAGGCCCACCCGCTCGAGGACGGCGGTCAGCACCGCGTCGTCGGCCTCGGGCCGGGCGAAGAGCAGGTTCTGCCGGATCGTCTCGTCGAAGAGGTAGGGCTGCTGCTCGACGAGGCCGACCAGCCGGCGCAGCTCGTTCTGGGGCAGCGTGCGCGCCTCCACTCCGCCGATCCGGTAGGAGCCCGTGTGGTCGAGGAAGCGGACGAGCGCGTGCGCGAGCGTCGTCTTGCCCGAGCCGCTGCCACCGGTGACGAGGATCCGCTCGCCCGCGCGCAGCTCGAGCGAGACGTCGCGGAGCGCCGGCGTCGCGGCTCCGGGCCGGGAGACCGAGAGGTCGCGGAGGACGATGTCGCGGCCGAGCGGGACGGCGGCCGACGGATCGACGTCGGCGTCGGTCGCCAGGGCCGGCGACGCGGCCTGCGCGTCGAGGTCCGCGAGCCGCTGCGCACTCGAGAGCGCCGAGCGCGCGCTCTGCACCGCCAGCGGAGCGGCGGCCGCGACCTCGAACACGGCTAGCGGCACCAGGGCGAGCACCCCGAGCGCGGGGCCGCCGAGCTCGCCGACCGCGGGGATCCCGAGCGCGAGACCCGCCCAGACCGCGCCGCCGGAGCACAGCGCGAGGACGGCGGCGGCGAGCCCGGTCGACGCCGCGCGCCGGCGAGCGGCCCGGGTGAGCGCCGCCTCCGCCTGCGCGACGTCGGCGATCGCGTCGTCGGCCGCGTCGAAGGCGATCAGCACGTCGAGCCGGGTGACCAGCAGGTTCAGGCGCTCGGCCAGCTCGCCGCGCAGCGGCGCCAGCTCGCGGTCGGCGCGCGCCGAGACCAGCCCCGAGCCGAGGGCTCCGCCGACGAACGCGAGCACGAGCAGACCGAGCAGCACGGCGCCCATCGCGGGCAGCAGGAGCCAGACGCCCACCACCGCGGCGGCGGAGACCACGGCGGCGACGACCAGCGGCTGCACGATCCGCAGCGGCACGTCCTGCTGCGCGTCGACGTCGGCGACCACCCGCGAGACGAGATCGCCGCGGCGCACCCGACCGAGGCCGTCCGGCGCCACGGGGACCAGCCGGTCGTAGACGCCGGCGCGCAGCTCGGCCAGCGCGCGGAACGCCGCGTCGTGCCCGGAGAGGCGCTCGAGGTAGCGGAAGAACGCCCGCGAGAGCGCGAAGGCGCGCACGCCGACGACGGCCATCGAGAGGAAGAGGATCGGCGGCTGCTCGGCCGCCCGCACGATCAGCCAGGCCGAGCAGGCGAGCAGGGCGACGACCGACGCGGACGACAGCAGCCCGAAGGAGAGTCCGGGGAGGAAGCGCCGCGGCGCCGGCATCGCCGCCCGCAGCACCTCGGTGCGGTTCACCGGAGCACCGCCTCGGCGGGGGCGAGCGCCAGCACGGCGTCGGCGGCGGCGATGGTCGCCGGGCGGTGCGTGGCGACGAGCACGATCACGCCCTCGTCGGCGAGAGAGCGGAGCCCGGCGAGCAGCGCGCGCTCCGACTCCTCGTCGAGCGCGGCGGTCGGCTCGTCGAGAGCCAGTACGGCGCAGCCGCGCTCGAGGACGCGGTGCACGGCCCGGGCCACGGCGACCCGCGCCGCCTGCCCGCCGGACAGTCCGGTGCCGTCCGCATCGATCCGCCGGCCGGGGTCGAGGTCGGCCCCCGCGATCGCGAGCGCCCGGTCGATGCGCGCCGGGTCGGGCGAGCGCGAGCCGAGCGCCACGTTCGAGCCGACGGTCCCGGGGAGCAGATCGGGCCGCTGCCCCGACCAGGCGAGCCAGTCGCGGCCGGTGGCGTCGTCGACCGCGGCCCCGCCCAGGACGATCGCGCCGGTCGCCGGGGCGAAGCCGGCGAGAGCGGCGAGCAGCGTCGACTTGCCCGAGCCGCTCGGACCGGTCAGCGCGGTGATCGACCCGGGAGGCAGAACGGCGTCGACCGGCGCGAGGACCCGGCCCGCGCCGTCGTCGACCCCCAGAGCGCGGAGCTCGAGCGCTCCGGAGCGTCCCGGGGCCGCGGAGCGGGCGGGCACGGCGGAGGCCGCCTCGATGATCGCGAAGGCCTCGTCCGCCGCCTGCACGCCGTCCGCCGCCGCATGGAACTCGGCACCGACCTGCCGCACCGGCAGGAACACGTCGGGCGCCAGCACGAGCACGAAGAGCCCGATCGCGAGTCCGAGCGAGCCGTCGACCAGCCGCAGCCCGATCGACACCGCGACGAGCGCGACCGAGAGCGAGCCGGCCAGCTCGAGGACGAAGCTGCTGACGAAGGTCACCCGCAGCACCTTCATCGTGTGCACGCGGTAGTCCTCGGTCAGCGCGCGGATGCGGGTGCTCTGCCGCTCCGCCCGTCCGAAGATCTTCAGCGTGGCCAGTCCGCCGACCGTGTCGACGAAGCCCGAGGCCAGCGCCTGCAGGCGGCTCCACTGCCGCTTCTGCACCGCCTGCGTCGCCCAGCCGATCAGGATCATGAAGACCGGGATCAGCGGCAGCGTCACCACGAGGAAGAGCGCGCTGAGCGGATCCGCGAGGAAGACCACGAGTGTCAGGATCGGCGTGGTGATCGCGGTCGCGATCAGCTGCGGCAGGTAGCGGGCGAAGTAGCCGTCGAGCGCGTCGAGCCCGCCGCCGAGCAGGGCGACGACGCCGCCCGAACCACCGGTGCGGCCGGACGGGCCGAGCGCGACGAGCGAGGCGAGGACGGCCGACCGCAGCTGCGCCTTCGCGTCGGTGCCGCCCCGCGCGGCGTTCACCTCGACGGCCCAGGCCAGCAGCGCGCGCACCGCCACGATCCCCAGCAGCGCCGCGAGTGACGGCGCCAGGTCGGCGGCCGAGCGCCCGTCGACCGCCCCGGCGACGAGCTGCGCCACCAGCCACGCGAACGCGACCGCGGTCGCCGTGCGGGCCAGCGCGAGCGCCCCGCCGAGCACGAGGAACATTCGTGCGGAGCGGGCGTAGCGGAGCAGTCGGGGGTCGAGGGGCTTCACGGTCGCGATCGGTCAGTGCGCGTCGACCGGGATGTGGCTCCGGGTGATGCGCTTGCGGAAGATCCAGTAGGTCCAGGCCTGGTAGCCCACGATGAGCGGGACGAAGACCAGCGCCGTCCAGCTCATCACCGTCAGGGTATAGGGCGTGCTCGAGGCGTTCTCGATGGTCAGGCTGTTCGCGACGTCGTTCGAGGCGGGCATCACCGCCGGGAAGAGCGTGGTGAACAGCGCGAGCACCGCGAGGCCGATCGTGCCGGCCAGCAGGGCGAAGGCGCGGCCCTCCCTCCCGCGCACGTTGGCGACCCAGGCGAGCACCAGGGCGGTCGCCGCGGCGATCGACAGCAGCCAGGACGGGCCGCTCCCCTGCGCCAGGTTCGTCCAGCCGAGGAACACCGCGGCGACCGCGATGGTCACCAGTCCCGCCCGCGTCGCCAGTCGGCGCGCCCGCTCGCGGATCTCGCCGTCGGTCTTCAGCGAGACGAAGACGACGCCGTGGGTGAAGAAGAGCAGGAGCGTCGTCGCGCCGCCGAGCAGCGCGTACGGGTTCAGCAGATCGAAGACCGTCCCGATGTAGTTGTGGTCCGCATCCAGCGGCACGCCCTGCACGATGTTCGCGAACGCGACGCCCCAGAGGAACGCGGGCACGGCCGAGCCGACCACGATCATCGTGTCGAACCGCTTCTTCCAGGCGGCCTCCGGACGCTGGTGCCGGTACTCGAAGGAGACGCCGCGGGCGATCAGCGCCAGCAGGATCAGCAGCAGCGGCAGGTAGAAGCCGCTGAAGAGCGTCGCGTACCACTCGGGGAAGGCGGCGAACATCGCAGCGCCCGCGACGATGACCCAGGTCTCGTTGAGGTCCCAGACCGGCCCGATCGTGTTGATCAGGACGCGGCGGTCGGTGTCGTCGCGGCCGAGGAACGGCAGCGACATCCCGACGCCGAAGTCGAAGCCGTCGAGGACGAAGTAGCCGATGAAGAAGACGGCGACGATCCAGAACCAGAGCGTGGCGAGATCGAGCGATCCGAGGTCCATGTGCGCAGTGCCCTTCTCAGTAGACGGTGCCGACGAGCTGCGGGCGACCGCTCTCCTCGTCGATCTCGGGGGCGTCGTCGGGGCCGGCCTGGGCCGCCCGCTTGATCAACCGGAACTCGACGACCGCGAGGGTGCCGTAGATCGCGGTGAAGGCGATCAGCGAGATCAGCACCTCGAGGCCGCTGACCCCGGGCGAGACGCCGTCCGCGGTCTTCAGCAGGCCGAAGACGAGCCAGGGCTGGCGGCCCATCTCGGTGAAGACCCAGCCGACGATCATCGCCATCAGCGGCAGCGGTGCCGCCCAGATCGCGATCTTCCACATCCACTGCTTCGGCTCGCGGCCCTTGCGGGTGAACCAGAGGCCGGCGGCGGCGACGCCGATGGCGAGGACGCCGAGCGCCATCATCCAGCGGAACGACCAGTAGGTGACCCAGATGATCGGCGTGTAGTCGCCCGGGCCGTAGACCGCGCTGTACTGCGCCTGCAGGTCGTTGATGCCCTCGACGGTGCCGGTGAAGGTGTGCGTCGAGAGGAAGGAGAGCAGATACGGGATGCGGATCGAGAAGAGCTCGCTCGAGCCGTCGGGAGTGCCCCAGGTGAAGATCGAGAACGAGGCGTCGACACCGGTGGACGTCTTGTACAGCGCCTCCGCGGCCGCCATCTTCATCGGCTGCGTGTCGACCATCGCGAGGCCGAGCGAGTCGCCGGTGAAGAGGGTGAGACCGCCGCTGATCAGCATCATCCAGGCGCCGAACTTCAGTGCGGGGCGCATCGTCTCGAGGTGCTGGTTGCGCGAGAGGTGGTAGGCGGCGACGCTGACGATCACCGCGGCCGAGACCATGAAGCAGGCGAAGATCGTGTGCGGGAACGCGGCGAGCGCGACCTTGTTGGTCAGCAGGGCCCAGATGTCGGTGAGCTCGGCGCGGCCCTTGGCCTCGTTGATCCGGAAGCCGACCGGGTTCTGCATGAAGGCGTTCGCGGCGATGATGAAGTAGGCCGAGAGCGTCGTGCCGAGCGTGGTGAGCCAGATCGTCGCGAGGTGCAGCTTCGCCGGGAGCTTGTCCCAGCCGAAGATCCAGAGGCCGATGAACGTCGCCTCGAGGAAGAACGCGAGCAGGCCCTCGAAGGCGAGCGGGGCGCCGAAGACGTCTCCGACGAAGCGGGAGTAGTCGCTCCAGTTCATCCCGAACTGGAACTCCTGGACGATGCCGGTGACCACGCCCATCGCGAAATTGATCAGGAAGATCTTCCCGAAGAACTTCGTCAGCTGCAGGTAGTGCACGCGACCGGTGCGCACCCAGCAGGTCTGGAAGATCGCCACCGTGAGCGCCATGCCGATGGTGAGCGGCACGAAGAGGAAGTGGTAGATCGTCGTCAGGCCGAACTGCCAGCGCGACAGGAGGAGCGGGTCCAGGAGTTCGTTCACGGCTCCGAGCCTAGGTCGGCCGGAGGGGCGCGATGCCCCCGGATCCCAGTAATGGGGCGGATGTGCGCCTCCCGCGGGGCCCCTGGCGACACCCTTCCGGGGCGGTTCGAGCCGCCCGCCGACGGCCCGCGCGTCAGCGACGTCTCGACGTCGAGACAGAGCGTCTCCACGTCGAGAGATCTTCGCCCGTGGGTCCGGTCGAGCAGCACCCCCGGTCGTCGGAGGGTCGGCGACGGACCTCTCGACGGCGAGCGACCACGTGCGCCGATGCTTCCCGCTGTCGAGCTCGCATCTTCACAGGTCTTTCCCAGTCGCCCCGGCGTCCCGCGTCCGCTGTGAGAGATCGTGCGCCGTCACCGCGCGACGCTCGCGGCTCCCGCCCGGCCGCGCCCCCTACGATCGAGGGATGCCGAGCAAGGGGAGCTACGCCAAGGGCGTCGCGAAGCGCGAGGAGATTCTGCAGACCGCTCTCGAGGTGTTCTCGCGGCAGGGGTACCGCAAGGCCTCGCTGCGCGAGATCTCGGAGGAGGTCGGCCTGACGCAGGCGGGGCTGCTGCACTACTTCGACTCGAAGGAGGAGCTCTTCGCCGAGGTCCTCCGCAAGCGCGACGACACGGACCGCGCCGTCTACGACCTGGAGAAGAAGGGCGACCAGGCGATCGAGGAGGTCGTCAGGCTGATCCGGCACAACAGCGAGGTGCCCGGTCTCGTCCACCTCTACGCGACGCTCTCCGCCGACGCGACCGACGAGTCGCACCCCGCGCACGAGTTCTTCATCGAGCGCTACCGGACCGTCAACGAGGTCTTCGCCGCCCGGGTCCGCGAGGACCAGAGCGAGGGGCTCATCGCCGCCGACATCGATCCGGAGCTGGCCGGCAAGATGATCACGGCGCTGTCCGACGGACTGCAGGTGCAGTGGCTGCTCGACGACCGGGTCGACATGGGCTCGATCGTCGAGACCTTCTGGTCGCTGCTCAAGCGGGTCCGCTGAGATGCAGGACCGCACGCGCCCGTGAACGACGCTCTGACCGGCATCCTCGCCTTCGTCGTGAGCGTGCCGCCCGTCTGGCGGACCCTGCTGGCAGGCCTCGCCGTCTTCTTCGAGACGACGATCCTCGCCGGGCTGATCGTGCCGGGCGACACCATCGTGATCGTCAGCGCGACCGGCGTGACCTCTCCCCCGCAGTTCGTCGCGCTGGCGATCGCCGTGATCATCGGCGCGCTCTGCGGCGAGTCGGTCGGCTTCTACCTGGGCCGCTGGTTCGGACCGCGCATCCGCGGGTCGCGCCTCGGCCGCCGCCTCGGCGAGAAGAACTGGCTGCGGGCCGAGCGCTACCTCGCGCGCCGCGGCGGCATCGCCGTCTTCCTCTCGCGCTTCCTCCCGGTGCTGCACTCCCTCATCCCGCTCACCGTCGGGATGAGCGGCATGAGCTACCGGACCTTCATGGCCTGGACGACGCCCGCGTGCATCCTCTGGTCGTTCGCCTACGTCGGCGTCGGGGCCGCCGCGGCGGGCGGCTACCGCGAGCTGTCGGACAGCCTGCACTACGCGGGCTACCTCTTCGTCGGAGCGATCGTGGTCTTCGTGCTGGTCGTCCTCGGCGTGAAGAAGCTCCTCTCACGCGCGGAGGCGCGTCACCTCGACGAGTGACGCGCCTCCGGGCCTGAGCGGTTCGGGTCAGCCGAGGAGGCCGGCCGAGGTGAGCCACTCGGTCGCGATGGCCGCGGCCGACTTCTGCTCGTTGACGCTCTCGGAGTTCAGCGCGACGAGGTCGTCGGCGGTCAGCTTCGCGCTGACCCCGTTGATGATCTCGGCGGCGTCGTCGTCGACCTTGTCGGAGACGATCGGCACCACGTTGTCCGCGACGAACAGGCCGTCGGGGTCGGCGAGGGGCAGCAGGTCGTTCGACTCGATGTTCGGGTCGGCGGTGTAGATGTTCGCCATCTGGATCTGGTTGCTGGCCAGCGCGTCGACGGTCGTCGATCCGCCGCTGTCCTCGATCGCCTGGAACGTCGTGGCGATGCCGTACTTCGACTGCAGAGCGTCGGGCCCGTAGGGACGGGTCTGCAGCTCGGAGTTGCCGCCGAGCACGATCGGGTCGGTGACGTTCTTCAGCGAGGCGATGTCGGTCAGGTTCCACTGGTCGGCGAAGGCCTGGGTGACCGTGTAGGAGTTCTGGTCGCTCGCGTCCGCGGCGTCGAGCGCGCGAAGTCCGTCGGGCAGGGCGTCGGTGAGCGCCGAGTAGACGTCGTCGGCCGTGGTCGCGGTCGTGTCCGGCTCCAGCGCCTGCAGGAGGCTGCCGCCGTACTCGGGGAACACGTCGATCGAGCCGCTCTCGATCTCGGGCAGGTAGATCTCGCGCTGACCGATGCGGAAGTCGCGCTGCACGGTCATCCCCCCGTCCTCGAGGGCCTGCGCGTAGATCTCGGCGATGATCTCGTTCGAGTAGTAGTCCTGCGAGCCGATGACGATGGTGTCGCCGCCGGCGGTCGCTCCCGATCCTTCGTCGAGCGGATCGCTGGACGAGCACCCTGCCAGCGCCACCACGGCGCCGACCGCGAGTGCGCTGAGAACGACACGGCCCTTCTTGGTTGCTGTGAACATCTCTTATTTCCCTTCGTCGATGGGGATTCCCACCACCGCGCGGCGTCGGAGTGACGACGCGCGGAAACCTGAGCGCTCGGTCCTGGCGCGGCCGAGGCCGAGCACGACGCCGCGGGGCACGGCGATCCGCTGGAGGACCGCGAACAGCACCTCGCTGAGCAGCGTGAGCACGATCACGATGATCGAGCCCGCGAGCATCTGCGGGTAGTCGCCCGCCTTGACGCCCTGGAAGATGTAGCGGCCGAGACCGCCGGCGCCGATGTAGTCGGCGAGCGTCGCCGTGGCGATGATCTGCAGCGCCGCGACGCGGAGACCGCCGATCAGCAGCGGCAGGCCGAGCGGGATCTCGACCTTCGCCAGGATCTGCCACTCCGTCATGCCGACGGAGCGCGCGGCGTCGACGGTGCGGCGGTCGACCGCCTCGAGCCCGGAGTAGGCGCCCGCGAGGATCGACGGGATCGCCAAGATCACCAGCGCGATCAGCGGGGCGCCCAGGCCGAGGCCGAGGCTCATCGCCGCGAGCACCAGCACGCCCAGGGTGGGCAGCGCGCGGAGGCCGCCGGCGACGGGCACCGCGATGCCCTTGCCCTTGCCGGTGTGGCCGATGAGGTAGCCGAGCGGGATGGCGATGGCCGCGGCGATCACCAGCACGATGAGGCTGATGCCGAGGTGCTGTGCGACGCGGGTCGGGACGCCGTAGATGCCCTCCCAGTGCGTCGGGTCGCCGATCCAGGCGAAGGCCTGGGCGATGAGGTTCACGCGGTCACCGCCTTCGCGCTCGCGGCGCTCCTGCGGCGGGAGCGGCTCCGGTCGAGGGTGGTCCACGGCATCAGCAGTCGCCCGAGCAGGACGAGGAGTCCGTCGAGCACGAGGGCCAGCACGATCGTGAGCACGATGCCGGTGATGATCTCGCCCTGGATGCCGCGCTGGAAGCCGTCCGTGAAGAGCAGGCCGAGGCTCTGGATGCCCAGCACCGCGCCGACCGTCACGAGACTGACCGTGCTCACCGTGACGACGCGCAGGCCCGAGAGCAGGACGGGACCGGCGAGCGGGAACTCGACCTTCCAGAACCGCGCCCAGGCCGAGTAGCCCATCGCCGTCGCCGACTGGGTGACGTCCTCCGACACCGCCGAGAGCGCGTCGGAGGTGGTCCGCACCATCAGCGCGATGCCGTAGAGCGTGAGGCCGATGATGACGTTCGCCGTGGAGCGCAGCGGGATGCCGAGCAGCGCTGGCAGCAGGATGAACATGGCCAGCGACGGGATGGCGTAGAGCACGCCGAGCCCGGTGAGCAGCGTGCCGCGGCTCCAGCGGTAGCGGTTGGCGATCCAGCCGAAGGGCAGCGAGATCACGAAGCTGAGCAGGATCGGCGGGACCGAGAGCGCGAGGTGCGCCAGCAGGTTCGCGACGATCTGATCGGTGTTGTTGACGACCCAGTTCACGCGCCGACGCCGTCCTGCGCGCGCAGGACGCCGGTCGGCCGTCCGTCGCCGTCGACGACGATCCGGGCGCCGTCGCGCTCCTCGATCGAGAGCGAGCGCTTGCCGCGGTCGGCTCCGACGAAGCCGGCGACGAACTCGCTGGCGGGGTTCGCGAGGATCTCGGCGGGCGAGCCCTTCTGCGCGATCCGGCCGCCCTTCTCGAGGATGACGACCTGATCGCCGAGCAGGAAGGCCTCGTCGATGTCGTGGGTGACGAAGACGACCGTCTTGTCGAGCTCGCGCTGCAGGCGGAGCGTCTCGCGCTGGAGGTCGGCGCGCACGAGCGGATCGACGGCGCCGAACGGCTCGTCCATCAGCAGGATGTTGGGGTCGACGGCGAGACCGCGCGCGACTCCGACGCGCTGCTGCTGACCGCCGGAGAGCTGGCTCGGGTACCGGGTCGCGAGGGAGCGGTCGAGCCCGACGGTGTCCATCAGCTCGAGCGCGCGGTCGTGGGCGGGCTTCTTCGCCACGCCGTTCAGCCGCGGCACGGTCGCGATGTTGTCGATCACCCGGCGGTGCGGCAGGAGGCCCGAGTTCTGCATGACGTAGCCGATGCGGCGGCGCAGCGACACGGCGGGGAGCCGCGAGATGTCCTCGCCGTCGATCTCGATCGTGCCGCCGGTCGGCTCGATCATGCGGTTGATCATCCGCAGGATCGTCGTCTTGCCGCAGCCGGACGAGCCGACGAAGACGGTCGTCTGCCGGGAGGGCAGCACGAGCGAGAAGTCGTCCACCGCCCGCGTGCCGTCCGGATACTGCTTGCTCACTCCGCGGAATTCGATCACGGTCCTGCTCTTCCCTGTCCCGTGGTCCCGGTCAGAACCTGGCGATCAGCAAAACATCATTCGGAGACGCGTGCCAACCCGGATGGCGCAGTGTTGCACCGGAGCGTGGAAAGAGCTAGGCCGCCGGCGGCCGTCGCGGTCAGGGCTCGATCGGCCCGTAGTGCATCGAGAGGTAGTTGCGCAGCAGCGCCCGGGCCTCGTCGATGAAGCGCTGGTCGCCGGCCGGGTCGATGAGGAAGGCGCGGGTGAGCATCGCGTCCGCGACCTCGATCACGACCTCGAGGCGGAACGACAGCTGGGCGCCGCCGGGCAGGCCGTACTCGGAGGCGAGGATCTCGGCGAAGCGGCGGGCGAAGAAGCCGGCCTCGAACGCCTCCCCCGCGACCTCGGGGGCGTGGATCGTGTCGACGAAGCGGATCGAGCGGAAGCCGGCCTCGGTGCGGTGCATGTCGCAGAACGCATCGACCGCGCAGTCGACGGCGCCCCACCAGTCCGCCGGGTGCTTCTCGCGGATGTCGGTGATGACCTTCTTGCGGAAGCGCTCGAGCGCGCGCTCGCGCAGCGCCTGGAGCACGGCGATGCGGTCGGGGAAGTAGCGGTAGACGGTGCCGATCGCGGCGCCCGCGCGCTCGGCCACCATCGCGGTGGTCAGGCGGTCGAAGCCGACCTCGTCGACCACGGCCGCGGCGGCGTCGAGGAGGGAGGCCAGCCGGGCCGCGCTGCGGACCTGGACGGGCTCGTTGCGGACCTGAGGCGACTCTCCGAAAGGTCGATCGACGAGGTTTCCAAGCGGCACGGCGAAGCTCCTTCGGTATCGGTTTCTACAATCGTACGCACGCGGACGTGCCGTTCGCGTCGAATCACCGAATGTCTCTCGCTTTCTTCGCCCCGCGTAGGGTGGGCGCGCAGCGGCACCCCAGGAGGACCCATGTGCGGACGCTTCGTCCTCTCGCAGACCAGCGCCGACCTGGTCGCGCTCTTCGACATCGACGAGCCCGGCGCGGATCTTCCGGGCCCGTCCTGGAACATCGCGCCGACGCAGCGGATCGCCGTCGTCGCGGAGTCGATGAAGGGCGTCGAGGAGGGCGAGCCGCCGCGCCGCCGCCTGGCCGGCGCGCGCTGGGGCCTGGTGCCCCGCTCGGCCGCGGATCCGTCCGGTGCGCCGCTCTTCAACGCGCGGATCGAGTCGGTCGCCGAGAAGCCCTCCTTCCGCGAGTCCTTCGCCGCGCGACGGGCGATCGTGCCGGCCTCCGGCTGGTACGAGTGGCGGGTCGGCGCCGACGGCGCGAAGGCCCCCGTGTTCGTCTCCCCGGGCGGCGGGGCACTCGTGCTGTTCGCCGGGCTGTACGAGTGGTGGCGCTCGGCGGAGCCCGGGGCGCCGTGGCTGCTGTCGGCGACGATCCTGACGCGCCCGTCCGCGGGCGCGGTGGCCGAGGTGCACGAGCGGATGCCCGTGCTGCTGCAGCCGGAGCTGATCGAGGACTGGCTCGACCCGCTCACCCCGGGCGACGGCTCGCTGCTGCGCGCGGCGTCCGACGGCGCGGCCGAGCTGGCCGAGGAGCTCGACGTGCACCGCGTCGGCGCCGCGGTCGGCAAGGTGGGCAGCAACGGGCCGGAGCTGATCGAGCCCGTCGAGGACTGAGCCGGACCGGCGTCCCTCCTCCGGCGCAGCGCGGCGCCCGCCGGACGGGGGCGTCCGGCCGTCGGGGCCGTCTGGCACACTGGGCGGATGCCGCTGACGCCTGAGAGCAAACCGATGAGCGCCGGGGCGGCCGAGGTCCTGCACCGCGCCGCACGCATCGAGGACCGGATCCACGCGCTGCGCATGCGCCGGGTGACGCGCAAGGGCTACGTGCCGCGGATCATCCCCTACACCGGCTACGGCACCACCGAGCAGCTCCGCGTGCTCGCGCGCGTCCTCTACACCCGGCCCACCCCGCCCGGGGCGGAGGAGGTCCAGCCCGTGGAGAGCGTCCGCGGCTGGCGCAGCTTCACGAGTCTCTACATCAGCGGCGCGGTCGTCTCGGTCTCGGTCGACGGGCAGAGCCACCGGATGGTCGCGGACCGCGGCGGCGTGATCGACACCGACATCCCGATCACGCTCGAGCCGGGCTGGCACCGCATCACCCTCACCGTCGAGGGCGGCGCGCCGGTCGAGGCCCCCGTCTTCATCGTGCGGCCGGAGGCGAGGATCGGCGTCGTGTCCGACGTCGACGACACGGTCATGGTCACGGCGCTCCCCCGGCCCTTCGTCGCCGCCTGGAACACCTTCGTGCTCGACGAGCACGCGCGGATGCCCACGCCGGGGATGGCCGTCTTCCTCGACCGCTTCTCCCGCCAGAACCAGGGCTCGCCCGTCATCTACCTCTCCACCGGCGCCTGGAACGTGGCGCCGGCGCTGACGCGGTTCCTGTCGCGGCACCTCTACCCGGCGGGCGCGCTGCTCCTGACCGACTGGGGGCCGACGCACGACCGCTGGTTCCGCAGCGGCAAGCAGCACAAGGAGGAGAACCTCCGCCGCCTCGCCATGGAGTTCCCGGACGTCCGCTGGCTGCTGGTCGGCGACGACGGGCAGCACGACGAGGAGATCTACTCCGACTTCGCGCACGAGCACCCCGAGAAGGTCGCGGCGATCGCGATCCGCCAGCTCTCGAACGGCGAGGCGGTGCTCGCGGGCGGTCGCTCGAAGGCGGCCGACCTCTCGGAGACGAGCGGCACCCCGTGGGTCTACGCCCCGGACGGCGCCGGCATCTCCGAGCAGCTGACCGAGCTCGGCATCCTCTAGCCCGGTGCGGCACGGCCGTGCCGACGCGCGGGTCTCGGGCATGCAGAGCCGGCCTCGGCACGCGGAGACCGTGCGGAACGACGAGCCGGACGTGGAATCGCGAGCCGCGACTCCCGCAGCCCGAGCTTCGGCTCGCGAAACTTGCCTGGGCACGCGAAAACCGCGCAGAACGACGAGCCGGAGCTGATTCCGCGAGCCGAAGCTGCTCGACGGCGAAGTCCGGCTCGCAGAATCCACCTCGGCACGCGGGAACCGTGAGGAACCGCGAGCCAGAGGTCGAATCACGAGCCGAAGATCCTCCCACCGGACCTCCGGCTCGCCGAACAGTCCTCGGCATTCGGAAACCCCGCCAGACCACGAGCCGTACGCGTAATCGCGAGCCGAAGGCCTCGCCGCCCAAGCTCCGGCTCGCGAGAACCGCCCAGGCACGCGGAAACTGCGTAGAACGACGAGCCGAAGATCATTTCGCGAGCCGACCGTCGAATCGCAAACCGGAGGGCTTCCCACCCGAGGTTCGGCTCGCGAAAACCGCCCCGGCACGCGGAAACCCCGCAGAACCACGAGCCGGAGCTCGAATCACGAGCCGAAGCTCATCGCGCCTGACGTGTTCGGCTCGCGGAAACGTCCTCAGCACGCGGAAACCGCGCAGAACGACGAGCCGGAGATGATTTCGCGTGCCGAAGGTCCTCCCGCCGGAGGTTCGGCTCGCGAGAACCGTCTCGGCACGCCGGAACCCCGCAGAACTACGAGCCGTAGGCCGGATCACGAGCCGGAGGTCCTCCCGCCGGAGGTTCGGCTCGCGGAAACCGCCTCGGCACGGGGAACGGGGCGGAATCACGAGCCGGAGGTTCTCCCGCCAGAGGTTCGGCTCGCGGAAACCGTCGCGGCGCGCGGAAACGGGGCGGAATCGCGAGCCGGAGGGCGAATCACGAGCCGGAGGTTCGGCTCGCGGAGACCGCCTCGGCACGCGGGAACCGGCAGGAATCGCGAGCCGGAGGTGGTTTCGCGAGCCGGAGGTACCGGGGTGGCGGAGGGGTGGAGTGGCGGAGGGGTGGCCTGGAACGACGGAGGCCGCCCGCTCCCCGGTGGGGAGGGGCGGTCTCGGTCGTGGTGGGACGGACTACGCCTGGTGCGCGGCCTGGAGGTCGAGCGTGATGGTGACCTTCTCGCCGATGAGCACGCCACCGGTCTCGAGGGCGGCGTTGTAGGTGAGACCGAAGTCGGTGCGGTCGATGGTCGCCTTGGCGGTCAGACCGGCCTTGTAGTTGCCGTAGGGGTCGGAGCCGAAGCCGCCGAACTCGACCTCGAAGGTCACGGGCTTGGTGACGTCCTTGATGGTGAGCTCGCCGTCGACGAGGAAGTCGTCGCCGTTCGCGCGGACCGCGGTCGACACGAAGTGGATCGAGGGGTACTTCTCCGCCTCGAAGAAGTCGCCGGTGCGGAGGTGTCCGTCGCGGTTGGGCTCGTTGGTGTTGATGGAGGCGACCTCGGCGGTGGCCTCGACCTTGGAGTCCAGCGGGTTCTCGCCGGTGGTGAAGGTGGCGGTGAAGCGCTCGAACTTGCCCTTGACCTTGCTGATCATCAGGTGGCGGACGCTGAAGCCGACCTCGCTGTGCGTGGGGTCGATGACCCAGGTGCCGGCGCGGTATCCGGGGATGGTGGTGGTGTCGCTCATGGTTTCTCCTCGAGAGTGTGAATCGCGCGGGAAGCTCGTCCCCGTCCGATGTATGCAAGCGCATCGACGGATCGAGTATTCCATGTAGCGACAACCTTTTTCGACACGGGACCCCTGTCCGACGACTGATGGACACTTCCACGCCGCCTTCCACCCTCGGAAGGGGCACAGACGGTCGCCACGGCGCGGGCGAGTCCGCGCGGAGCACGACGAAGACTGAGGACGGCCCCGCAGCATCCGCGCGATCCCCGGCCAGAGCCGGCGCCCCTCCGGAGGCGCTCTTCGACAGGAGACACCGATGACCGACGCCCCCACCCCCGCCGACGCCCTCCGCCGCCGCACCGTGCTGGCCGGCGCCTGGGCCGCTCCCGTGGTCGGAGCCGCACTCGCCTCCCCCGGCGCCGCGGCCTCGACCACGGAGATCACCGGGACGATCGTCTTCACCCCCCGCCAGTACCGCGGGACCCGCGTCGGCGACCGGGTCGAGTTCCCGCCGCTGACCGGCACCGTCACCATCTCGCGCGGTCCGATGCCCTCGAAGGCCTTCGTGAACTTCTCGGACCCGAACGAGCGCGTCGACCTCCGCCGCGACGCGGGCCGGTTCACCCCGGTCGATCCGGTGACCGGCCGCTTCTCCTTCGACGGCGTCTACAACGCGATCGTCGACGGCGAGAACCCGTTCGGCTTCGCCTACGCCGGCATCGCGGAGGAGGACGCCGACGGCGCGATCTTCGGCTACGACGTCGCGGAGCTCGACGGCTGAGCCGTCCGGGGCGGCCGACCTGTCAGCGCGCGGCCGTCGGCTCCGCGTCGCGCATCGGGTTGCAGATGCCGAGCAGCGAGACCAGCCCGCCGAGGAAGAGCAGCACGGCGGTCGCGATCGCCGCGCGGCGGAAGCCCTCGGCGTCGAGCGTGTCGCCGACGATCAGGGTGGTGGCGGCGATCGCGACCAGCCCGGCGATCCGCGAGACCGCGTTGTTGATGGCGGAGCCGACTCCGCTGTGCCGGCTGTCGACCGCGCCGAGGATGGTGGAGGTGAGCGGGGCGACGGTGATCGCGAGGCCCAGCCCGAAGAGCAGGATGCCGGGCAGCAGCTGGGTGGCGTAGTCGGCCGGCGGACGGACGCCGGCCAGCAGCAGGAAGCCGACGCCGGCCACCAGCGGGCCGACGCCCATGAAGAGCCGCGGCCCGAACCGCGCCGTCAGCGAGCCGGCGACCTGCGAGAGCAGCAGGAGCAGGATCGTCGGCGGCAGCGTGGCGAGGCCGGCGAGCGTGGCCGAGAAGCCGAGTCCCTGCTGCAGGTAGAGACCGAGGGCGAAGAAGCCGAACGAGAGCGCCCCGTAGACGAACGCCGTCGAGACGTTGCCGACCGTGAAGTTGCGCGAGGCGAACAGCGAGAGCGGCAGCATCGGGTTCGGCGTCCGCCGCTCCCAGAGCACGAAGGCGACCAGGGCGGCCAGACCGCCGATCAGGGCCACGAGCACCAGCGGGTTCCCGAAGCCGAGCCGCTCCTGCTCGATCAGCGCGAACACCGGCCCGCCGAGGCCGATCACGCCGAGCACCGCGCCGACGCCGTCGATCGGCACCCGGGTGCCGGAGTCTACGTGGCCGAGCCGGCGCAGCAGCAGCAGCGTCACCGCGATCGGGAGGAGGTTGAGGGCGAAGACGTAGCGCCAGGAGCCGGCGTCCACCAGCAGCCCGCCGATCACCGGGCCCGCGATCGTCGCCGTGCCCGTCCACGCGGTCCACGCGCCGATGGTCTTCGCCTGCGCGGCGCCGTGGACCGTCGCGATGATCAGCGCGAGCGAGCTGGGCACGAGGATCGCCCCGGCGGCGCCCTGGAGCATCCGCGCGACGATCAGCACCTCCGCCGTCGGCGCGAGCGCGCAGAGCAGCGAGGTGACGCCGAAGCCGATCAGGCCGATCGTCATGCTGCGGGCGCGCCCGATCCGGTCGGCCAGCGAGCCGGCGACCAGGATCAGCGCGCCGAGGGTGATCAGGTAGCCGTCGACCACCCACTGCTGCACGGCGAGCCCGCCGCCGAGCTCGCGGGTGATCGCGGGCAGTGCCACGTTGACGACGGTGCCGTCGAGGAACGCCACGAAGGAGGCGAGGATCGCGACCACGAGGACCGCGCGCGGGCGGCTCGTCGCGGTGTCTGCGGGGGTGCTCATCGCTGCTGCCGGCTCATCCGCTCACCGTACTCCGAGCCGACGCGGCGCAGCGCGGCACCGCCGGTACAGACTCGTCGCCTACTCTCGTAGCCATGTCTGCGCAAGGAACCGCCCGCAGCGGCGTGCTCGCCCGCGTCCTCGGTGTCGTCGGAGCGAGCCTGGCCGGAGGGCTGCTGATCACCGTCGGCGTCACTCCCGCCCTCGCCGTCACCGGGCTCGCCGCCAACAACCCGATCGGCCTCTTCGAGACCGTGCCCGAGTACCTCGAGCTGGGCCAGCTGGCGCAGAAGACCGAGATCTACGCGAAGAACGCCGACGGGACCGACGGTCTCCTCGCCTCCTTCTACGCGCAGAACCGCGAGGAGGTGGCCTTCGACCAGGTCAGCCAGTTCGTGAAGGACGCGGCCGTCTCGACCGAGGACCCGCGCTTCTACGAGCACGGGGGCGTGGACCTGCAGGGCACGATCCGCGCGGTACTGAGCAACGTGGTCGGCGGCGATCTGCAGGGCGGGTCCTCGATCACGCAGCAGTACGTCAAGAACGTCCTCGTGCAGAAGGCCGAGGCGCTCAGCGACACCGACGCCGCCGCCTCGCAGGCCGCCTACGACGAGGCGACCGCCACGACGCCGGCGCGCAAGCTCAAGGAGATGAAGCTCGCCGTCGACCTCGAGAAGAAGTACAGCAAGGACGACATCCTGCTCGGCTACCTCAACATCGCCGGCTTCGGCGGGCAGGTCTACGGGATCCAGGCCGCGGCCGAGTACTACTTCTCCAGCACCGCGGCGACGCTCTCGCTCGCCCAGGCCGCCAGCCTGATCGCGACGGTGAACAACCCCAACGGCCTCCGGATCGACCAACCGGAGAACATCCCCGAGAACAAGGTCCGGCGCGACTACGTCCTGGACCGGATGCTCGAGGAGGGGAAGATCTCCCAGGCCGACCACGACGCGGCGGTGGCCGAGGAGGTCGTCCCCGCGATCAAGGAGACGCCCACGGGCTGCCAGCAGGCCGGCAACGCCGCCTTCTTCTGCGACTACGTGACCCGGGTGATCCAGAACGACCCCGCCTTCGGCGACGACGAGAACACCCGCTTCGCCAACTTCCAGCGCGGCGGCTACAAGATCTACACGACGCTCGACCGCGAGCTCCAGGACGTCGCGACGGCGGCCACGAACGCCGCAGTGCCGAAGGTGCCCACGAACGACGTCAACATCGGCAGCTCGACCGTCTCGATGGAGGTGGGCACGGGCCGCGTCCTGGCGATGGTGCAGAACAAGGACTACGACGCCGCCGGCTCCGTGAACGGAGCGAACTTCTCGGCGATCAACTTCAACACCGACACGGCCTACGGCGGTTCCGCCGGCTTCCAGGTGGGGTCGACCTACAAGGTCTTCACCCTCGCGCAGTGGCTCGCCAACGGGCACACGCTCTATGAGACGGTGAACGGCCGCGAGCGCGGCTTCTCCGGTTTCACGGCGAGCTGCGACCCGAACGGCGGCGAGGACCTGTCCTATCCCGCCGTCGGCAACGACGACAACGAGAACGGCACCTACAGCGTCCTCGAGGGCACGATGCGCTCGATCAACACCGTCTTCGTCTCCATGGCGCAGCAGCTCGATCTCTGCGCGATCCGCGACCAGGCGGTCGCCTTCGGAGTGAAGGCGGCGGACGGCGGCGTGATCGACTACAAGCCGTCCTCGATCCTCGGCTCCGACACCCTGATCTCGCCGATCTCGATGGTCACCGCCTTCGCCGGATTCGCGAACAACGGCTCCGCCTGCTCGGCCATCGCGATCGACTCCATCACGGATGCGACCGGAGTCGGCGTGCAGCCGCCGACGTCGACCTGCAACCAGGCACTCTCGCCCGAGCTGACCGCCGTGGCGAACTACGCGCTCCAGCGCGTCGTCACGTCCGGTACGGCCGCCCAGTCGGATCCCGATGACAGGATCGAGCACATCGGCAAGACCGGAACCACCGACAACGCCGAATCCACCTGGATCGACGGCGCGAGCTCTCGCGTCGCGACCGTCGTCTGGGTCGGCAACATCGACGGCCACGTCTCGATGCGCGAGGTGCGCTTCCCGAACTCGGACCTGGAGTCGCGGCCCTACGCATCGAACATCCGCCACTACATCTGGAACAGGGTGATGACGGCCGCCGACGAGAAGTACGGCGGAGACGACTTCGCCGAGCCGAGCAGCGCGCTGCTGAACGGCCGGCAGATCGCCGTGCCGAACGTCGCCGGGCAGTCCGTCGACGACGCGACCGAGGTCCTCGAGGACCTCGGCTTCGACGTCGAGGAGGGCGCCACCGTCGACGCCGCGACGCCCGCCGGAACCGTCGCCGGCACCGACCCGGGCGCCGGGACGACGATCGCCCGCTACTCCAGCATCACGCTGCTGGTGAGCAACGGCGCCCTGGTGCCCGCTCCCGCGACGCAGGCGCCCGCTCCGACGGCGACCACGGCTCCGACCGCCACGGCCGAGCCCACCGCGGAGCCGACCGCGACTCCGACGCCGCCGCCGACCGCGACGCCCACCGTCACCCCGACGGCGGAGGTCGACCAGTGAGCGGCTTCGATCCCGGCTTCCTCGGCGCCCCGCTGGCGGCGCCCCGTCCCTCCGGCGACCGCGTGGTGCGGCAGCTGCCGTACACGCACTTCGAGGTGCTCCTCGACCCGGAGCGCCGGCTCGCGCTCTCGACCGCGGTGAACATCGACGGGGCGCGGCTGCTCGACCTCGGCCGCGGCGACGACTGGCATCTCGACGAGCGCGTGCCAGCGAGCGAGCAGACCGGGCCGGAGGTGTACGCGCGGAACGACTTCGACCGCGGCCACCTCGTCCGCCGCCGCGACCCCGTCTGGGGCGACCCGGCCGAGGCGCGCGCCGGCAACGTGGACAGCTTCTGCTACACGAACGCGGCGCCGCAGGCGAGCGGCTTCAACCAGTCCAAGGAGCTGTGGCTCGGCCTCGAGGACCTCGTCCTCGTTTACGCGCAGGCGAACCGCGCCCGGATCGACGTCTTCACCGGCCCGGTGCTGGCCGAGGGCGACCCGGTCTACCGCAGCATCGGCATCCCGCTGCGGTTCTGGAAGATCGCGGCCTGGAGCCCCGACGGCACGACCCTCGCGGCGACCGCGTACCTGCTCGACCAGACCGCGCTGGTGCGCCGGATCGTCGACGGCGAGGACCGCGAGGGCCTCGCCCCGCTCGGCGCCTACCGGACCTTCCAGGTCGCGGTGTCGAGTCTGGCCGGGCCGACGGGTCTGGACCTCGACGCCCTCGCCGCCGTCGACGTCCTCGGCGCGGCCGGAGCGCGGGCGGAGTCGCCGCGCGAGCTGCTCACGGCCGAGGACGTGGCGCGCGGTCTGACCGCCCGCTGAGCCGCACGCCGCGCCGCCCCGCGGTCCAGGATGGGGGCATGACCTCCCCCGTCCTCGTCGAGATCGACGACTCCGGCACTCCCCTGCTCCGCGATCCCGGGGCCGGCCTCGTCCGCGTCGACGAGCCGGGCTATCTGCGCGGCGACGGCGTCTTCGAGACACTGGCAGTGATCCGCGGCCGTGCCCGCGGGCAGGAGGAGCACCTGGCGCGCCTCGCGGCCTCCTCCGCGGCCGTCGGGCTCGAGATCCCGTCCGCCGAGGTGTGGTCCGCGGCGATCGCCCTCGCGGTCACCGAGCACGACGCGGTCGAGGACCTCAGCATCCGGCTGGTCGCGGGCTACCGGGACACCACGACGGCGCGGGCGACGGTCCGCGCGGAGCCGACCACCGACTCCTCGGAGCTGCGTGACCGGGGCGCCGCCGTCGCCGTGCTCGACCGCGGCTACCCGCACGGGGTGCAGGAGGAGGCCCCCTGGCTGCTCAGCGGCGTCAAGACAACCTCCGGCGCCGTCACCCGCGCCGCACTGCGCGAGGCGAAGCGGCGGGGCGCCGACGACGTGGTCTGGCGCACGAGCGACGGCCTCCTGCTCGAGGGCGCGACCTCGAGTCTCGTCCTGCTCGCGGACGGGGTGCTCGTGACGCCCGCCGCCGGCGCCGGGATCCTCGACGGGACGACGGTGGCGAGAGTGCTGGCGATCGGCGAGGGGCGCGGCCTCTCCTCCGCGCGGCGGGACCTGCCCGTCGCGGCGCTGGCCGGCGCCGACGCGGCCTGGCTGGTGTCGAGCACCCGGCGCGCCGTGCCGATCCGCTCGGTGGACGGAGAGCCGCTCACCGTGGACCGTGCACTGACCTCGGCCCTCGAGCAGGGACTGCTCGCCGACTGACGTGTCCCGGGCGCTCAGGCCGCGTCGGCGAGCTCGCGCGCCGTCCAGGCGCCGACCCCGACCGACTCCGCGTGGCGCAGGTCGTCGACGGTGTCGACGTCCAGCCGAAGCGTCGAGGACTCGGGCAGGCCGAGCACGCGGTAGCCGGCAGCGACGTGCTTCTCCCGCGAGTCGAGACCGAAGGCCGGCTCCGGGCCGGCCCCGCCGGGCAGGAGCAGCGCGGTCGTGCCGCTGCCGGCGCGATCGCCGACCATCGCCGGGGTGTCGCCGGCGGCGGCGAGCGCGGCGTCGAGATCCGCGGCGGTGAGCGCGGGCAGGTCGGCGGTCAGCGCGATCACCGGCGAGCCGGGGCGGTGGTCCTGCGCCGCCGCGATGCCAGCGGCGACGGCGGGATTGAGCTGTCCGGGATCGCCGACGACGTGCAGGCCGGGGTGCTCGAGCGCGGCCCGCTCCGCCGCGGACATGTCGGAGGTGATGAGGACGACGGCGCCCACGGCCTCCGCCGCGCCGACCGCGGCCAGGGTGTCGAGGAGGAACGCCTCGGCGAGGGCGGAGCGCGCGACGAGCTCGAGGCGGGTCTTGGAGGTGCCGCGGCCCCGGTAGACGACGACGGCGGTCCAGGCGCCGCTCACGACGCGACCCGCCCGGCCGCTGCCGCGAGCCCGGCCGCGTGGCCCTCGGCGTAGCCCTCCGCGTGCGCCTCGTCGGCGCCGACGCGGAACATGTCGTCCGGACCGGTGCGGGTCAGCGTGCGGGCGCCCGGTGCATCGAGGCCGCTGACGAAGCGGTCGAGGCCGCGGACGACGGCGACGGGGTGCCCGGTCGCCTTGCCCTTCACCAGGTCGCCGAGCGCGGCGATCTCGTCGGCGACCGCGGGCATGGTCACCGCGAGCGTCCGGCCGAGCGCGTCGACGGCGCCGCGCAGGTCGTCGATCACCAGCAGGCCGGCCGCGCCGATCGCGGCGTCGGTCTGGCCGACCCGCCAGGCACGTCCGAGCGTGTCGCTCACGACGACGCCGACGCGCGCACCGAGCCGCTCGCGCAGACCGGCGCAGAGCGCGCGGGCCGAGGCGTCCGGATCCTCGGGCAGCAGCAGGACGGTGCCTTCGGCGACGTTGCTGGAGTCGACCCCCGCGGCGGCCTGGACGATGCCGAGGCGGTTCTCCACGATCCGGGTGACCCCGTGCGCGTGCGCGCGGGTGGCGACGACGCGGACGGTCTCGGCGGTGATGGCGTCCTCGCGGTCGTCGGCCGCGACGACCCGGCCCTCGGCCTTCGAGACCACCTTGCTGGTCACCACGAGGACGTCGCCGTCGACGGGACGGTCGGTTTCGGGAGCGGCCGCGACCGCCGCGAGGATCAGCTCGAGCAGGTCGTCCCCCGGGACCACCTCGGGGATGCCCTCGAGGACCCAGGCCGCCACGCGCATCGCACTCATTCCGCCATTGTCCCAGGCGCCGGAGACGCGGAGCGCACGCCCCCGGGGCGCTTGCGGCCCGGGCCCGGACCATGCGAGCGGGCGGTCAGGAGGCGAGGTACGCCGCGACGGCCGGCGGCACGTAGGGCGAGACGTCGCCGCCCAGTCCCGACACCTGGCGCACCAGCGAGGAGGAGACGTGGGCGTGCGCGGGGTCCGGCAGGAGGAAGACGGTCTCGACGTGCGCGAGGTTGCGGTTCACGATGGCCATCGGCGTCTCGTAGGCCACGTCGACCTGCGAGCGGATGCCCTTCACCAGGATGCTCGCGCCGACGTCGGTGCAGTAGTCGACGAGCAGTCCCATGCTCCAGGAGGCGACGACGATCGACCCCTCGATGCCGGCCTCGGCGATCGACTGCTCGATCAGCGCCACGCGCTGCGCGATCGGCAGCAGCGCGGTCTTGGACGGGTTGTGCACGACGACGACGTGCAGCTCGTCGACGAGGCGCGCGGCGCGCTCGATGACGTCGAGATGCCCGAGGGTGACGGGGTCGAACGAGCCGGGGACGACGGCGATGCGGGCCATGCCCCCAGCGTATCGGGCGCCCCGGCGGGCCGGCCGGGCCCCGACCACCCCGTCGGGGGTCAGCTCTTGCCGAGGAATTCGCGGTCGCGCTCCTGCACGCGCCGCTCGAGCGCGGCGCGCAGGCGGTCGTGCGTCGCGAGCACCGGATCGGTCTCGAGCAGCCGCTCGGCCAGCACCCGCGCCTCGAGGATGAGCCAGGAGTCCTGCACGACACGCAGCAGGCGCAGGGAGGAGCGCCCGCCGGACTGCGAGTCGCCCAGCACGTCGCCCTCGCGGCGCAGCTCGAGGTCGGCCTCGGCCAGCTCGAAGCCGTCGAGGGTCGCCGCGACGGTCTCGACCCGCTCGCGCGCGGTCGTGCCGGCCTCGGCCGCGGTGACGAAGAGGCAGACGCCGGGCACGCCGCCGCGCCCGATCCGGCCGCGCAGCTGGTGCAGCTGCGAGACGCCGAACCGCTCGGCGTCGAGGACGATCATCATCGACGCGTTCGGCACGTCGACGCCGACCTCGATGACCGTCGTCGAGACGAGGACGTCGATCTCGCCGGCCGCGAAGGCCCGCATGACGGCGTCCTTCTCCTCCGCCGTCATCCGGCCGTGCAGGGCGGCCGAGCGCCGCTTCCCGAGCAGGGCGTGCCCGCGGACGCCCTCGATCGTCTCCGACACCGTCGACAGCGGGGTGGCCGCGGGCTCGTCCTCACCGGCGAGCGGACCCTCCGCGGCCTCCCCCGGCTCGATCGCCGGGCAGACGAGGTAGACCTGGTGGCCCTTGCGGATCTCCTCCTCGGCCCGCTCCCAGGCCCGGGCGATCCAGGCGGGGTGATCGGCCAGCGGCACCACGTGGCTGGTGATGCCCGGTCGGCCGGCCGGCAGCTCGCGGATCGTCGAGACGTCCAGGTCGCCGAAGACGGTCATCGCGACCGTCCGCGGGATGGGCGTCGCGGTCAGCACGAGCACGTGCGGCGGCTGCGCCCCCTTCCGCCGCAGCGCGTCGCGCTGGTCGACGCCGAAGCGGTGCTGCTCGTCGATCACCACCAGACCGAGGTCGTAGAACGAGACCTTGTCGCCGAGCAGGGCGTGCGTGCCGACCACGATCTTCGCGGTGCCGGAGACGATCCGCAGCAGGGCCGCGCGGCGGGCCGCGGCGCCGAGGCCGCCGGTCAGGAGGGTCGGCGAGAGCTCCGCCGCCAGCTCGGGCCCGAGGGTGCGCACGATCGAGCGAAGGTGCTGACCGGCGAGGACCTCGGTGGGTGCGAGCAGCGCGGACTGCCCGCCGCTCTCGGCCGTCGCGAGCATGGCCCGCAGCGCGACCAGGGTCTTGCCCGAGCCGACCTCGCCCTGCACGAGCCGGGACATCGGCGACTCGGCCGCGAGGTCGCCGGCGATCTCCCGGCCGACCGTCCTCTGGTCGTCGGTCAGCGTGAACGGCAGCGCGGCATCGAAGCGCTCGAGCAGCCCGCCGACCTCGGCGACCCGCCGAGTGCCCGGGGTCGAGCGCGCCGCCGCCCGCCGCTCGAGCAGGGCCAGCTGCAGCAGGAACGCCTCGTGGAAGCGCAGGGTGTCGCGCGCCGGGGCCTCCTCGCCCTCGCGCTGCGGCCGGTGGATCAGCTCGAGCGCGGCGCCGAGGTCGAGCAGCTTGCGGTTCGCGCGCACCTCGGCGGGGATCGGGTCCTGCACGTACTTCAGGTCGTCGAGCACCACGTCGATCGCGGCCTGCAGCTGCCAGCTCGCGATCGTGCTGGTCGCGGGGTAGATCGGGATCGGCCGCTCGGTCCAGTCCTTCGTGAGCGCCGACTTCGCGATCGGGCCGTGCGCCGTGACCTCCTCGTCGTCGAAGAGCCGGTAGTCGGGGTGGGTGAGCTGCTTCGTCTCGCGGAACATCGACACGGTTCCGGCGAAGATGCCGCGCACGCCCCGGCGCAGCTGCGCGGCGCGCCAGGGCTGGCCGAAGAACGTCAGCGAGAGGGTGCCGGTGCCGTCCGAGATGATCACCTCGAGCAGTCCCCCGCGGCGGTTCTTCATCTCGCGGGAGCGCACCTCGCGGACCTCCGCGACGATCGTCACGTTCTCGCCCACCGGCAGCCGCGACACGTCGGTCAGCTCGCCGCGCTTGGCGTAGCGGCGCGGGTAGTGGCCGAGGAGCTCGCCGACCGTGCGGTAGCCGAACGCCTTCTCGATCGGCTTGGCCGTGCGCGGGCCGATCAGCGGCGCGAGCGAGGCGTCGAGGGGGTCCGGGATCACCCGACGATCATAGGTCGGACCTCGGACGCCGGACCCGCGCGAGGCCCGGGAGGACCGATCGCGGCGCGACGGCCGCGCTCAGGCGGCGGCCGGTGCCGACGGAGGAGCGCAGTCCGGCGACCACCGTCGTCGCCGCGCGCCAGCCCGCGGACTGCTCCGCGAGCACCGGCGCGTAGCGGACGCGCTCGACCCCCTGCCGGAGCTCCCGCAGGGCCGACCGTGCGCCCTCGTCCTCGCCGAGGGCGGCGCCGATCAGAGCCTCCTGGGCTCGTGGCGACTCGCCGTCCTCGACCGGGACACCGAGGTCGCGCGCGCTCGCCACCAGCTCGGCCCAGGCCGGCTCGAGCGAGCCGTCGGCCGCCCGGCGCCGGCGGACGGCGCGCTGGACGACGCGCAGGAGCCAGGGCACGAGCAGCAGCAGGACCAGCAGCGACCAGAGCGTGACGACCGGGGCGGTGGACGCCGTGGAGCCGCCGAGGGCCCCGGGCGTCGCCGTCGCGGTGGACGCCGTGGGAGTCGGCGTCGCGGTCTCGCCGGGCGCCGCGCCGGGCGCGGCACTCGCTGCGGCCCCGGGAGTCGTCGACGGGGCGGAGGTCGTCGCGCTCGGCAGCGTGTACGAGGCCGGGGCACCGCGGCTCGGCGTCGGCTCGAACGGCAGCCAGCCGACGCCCTCGAAGTACAGCTCCGGCCAGGCGTGCAGGTCGGACGACTGCACGCGGTAGCTGGTCAGCTCGGTGCCCGGCGAGGGCACGACCGAGCCGGGCTGGTAGCCGATGGCGAGCCGGGAGGGGATGCCGAGCTCCCGCGCCATCACGGCCATCGCCGAGGCGAAGTGCACGCAGTAGCCCTCGCGGACCTCGAGGAAGGAGGCGAGCACGCCGACGCCGTCGCCGTCGTAGCCCTCCTCGGCGGGGGTGTCCTCGGAGTAGCGGAACTCGGACGAGCGGAAGAAGGTCTGCAGCGCGCGGGCCCGGTCGTAGGCGGTGACCTCGTCCGCCGTGACCTCCGTCGCCGTGCTGCGGACGATCTCCGGCACGTCCTCCGGGAGCGAGAGGTAGCGCTCGAACCCGGTGGGCACGGGCGCGTCGAGGAGCTGCTGGGGATCGGGCTCGAGGCGCAGCGCCTGCACCTGGTACTCGTCGCCCGCGCGGGTGGTGGCGTCGCCGCGGATCGAGCCGTCCTGCACGTCCTGCAGCCAGCCGTCGCCGACGCCGCTGAGCTCGGAGACCGGGTAGGGCACCGGCAGCCAGCGGCTGCGGAGGGTCTCGACCGAGACGTCGACCTCCTCGGTCTCGCGCGGAACGGCCTCGCCGAGACCGGCGGGAGCGATAGGAGCGGCGATGTCCGCGGTCTCCTCGGTGTCGCTCGGCGCCCAGTCCTCGCCCTCGAAGTCCGAGACCGTGAGCACGCGGAGGTAGACCGGCAGGTCGGAGTCGGTCGAATAGCGCAGCACCGTCACCGGGTTGGGGCGGCGGAGGTCGGCGCCGAGGGCGACGACCGGGTCGATGGAGCCGTTGAAGAGCGTGCCCGAGACGCCGGACGGCGTGGAGACGCGGGTGAAGCCGCCCGCGGAGCCGGCGACGAGCCCGGCGGCGATCACGACGACCCCGGCCATCGCGATCGACGGCACGGCGGCGCCGAGCGAGCCCCCGCGCGGTGCGCGGCGCTCGGGACGGGCGCTGACCGCGAGGATCCCGAGATAGACCAGCGCCGTGAGCAGCAGGCTCGGCCAGGAGACGTCGGCCGGGTCGATGACGGCCGGCACCGCCAGCAGGGTGGCGGGGAAGAGACCGGCGAGCGCGGGCAGCCGCACCGAGAAGGCGAAGAGGTCGGCGGCCCAGGCCAGCACGACCACACCGCCGACGAGGAGGAAGGCGATGCCGTTGTCGGCGACCGCCGGCAGGCCCTGCTCGGCGATCGAGGTGAAGCCGGCCTGGGCGAGTGTCTGCGCGTCGGCGATCGCTCCCGGCGTCGGGACGAGGAAGAGCAGCGCCCGCCCGGGCACGAACATCGCGGTGAGCACGCCGACGGCGGCCAGGGTGCCGAGGATCGGCGGGACGACCGGGTGCGCGCGGACGGCGCGCGCGGCGGCCGGGACGGCGAGGACGACGCCGACCGCGACGGCCAGCTGGACGAGCCAGCCGATGCCCTCGAGCAGGCGGCCGATGCCGGAGGACGCGGTGACGAGCGAGAGCCAGAGCAGGACGGAGAGCAGGACCGAGCCCGAGCGGGCGTCGCGCCCGCGGCGGCTCACGCGACCACCCGGAGCGCGAGGGCCTGGGCCCACGCCTCCTCGACGGCGGTGCGCGGGGTGACCGGGACGGGGTACCAGCCGAGGGAGGCCAGCGCGGCCTCCTCCTCGGGCGTGCCGCCGACGAGGAAGGCGACGGCCGGGCGGGCATGGGCGGCGAGGGAGGCGAGTGCGGCGAGGTCCTCCTCGTGCAGCCGGGAGAGGACGGCGAAGACCGGGCGGCTGCCGCCCGCATCGCGCATCTCGGCGGCGATGCGGCCGACCGCCTCGACCGACTCGGCGGCGGGGGCGAGCTCGGCCAGGCGCAGCAGCACGTCGTGCGCGGCCTCGCGCTCGTCCTCGGAGCGGACGGGCTGGTCGGGCGCGCCGGTCTCGATCAGGTGCGTCTCGAAGCCGCGCTCGAGCAGGTGCACCGCGAGCGAGGCGGTCATCGAGACCGCCCACTCCAGGCGGTCGTCGCCGCCGCGCTCGTCGAGGATGCGCGCGGCCCGCGTCTCCAGCAGGATCCAGGCGTGCGGGTCGGTGTTCTGCTCGTCCTGGCGGACCTTGAGCTCGCCCGAGCGGGCGCTCGCCCGCCAGTGCACGCGGCGCATGGCGTCGCCGGGGCGGTAGTCGCGCGGGATCACGTCGTCGGTCCCGGCCCCGGCGGTGGCGTGGGCGACCGGGCTGGAGCCGCCGGCGCCGTGGGCGTCGAGCACGTCGCTCTGCAGCGGGACGGCCCGCGGAGTGACCACGAAGGGCTGCGCCGCACCCGCGATCGTCTCGCGCACGGCCAGGCCGAAGAGGTCGCCGCGGAGGAGCCGCAGCGGACCGATGCGGTGGATGCCGCGCCGCCCCGCGGGGAGGCGGTAGCGGGCGCGGACCCGGCTCGAGCCGCTCCCCCGCTGCGCGACCGCCGGCAGGGTGAAGGCGCCGCGGGCCACGGTGCGGCCGGAGACGAGACCGCGCTCGACCCGGTCGAGCCGGTCCTCCGCTCGGGCACCGGCCCGCAGGGCCGCGCCGCGGTTGTCGAGGACGACGTCGACGTCGACCACGTCGCCGACCGCGACGACCTGCGGGGCGAAGCGCCGCTGCACCTGCAGCACGGGCGTCACGGCGAGCAGCGCGAGGACGGCGGCGACGGGCAGGCCGAGGAGGACGATCCCGACGAAGAGCAGCTCGCGGAACTCGATGATCGGCGCGACGACGATCCCGAGCGCGCCGAGAACGACCAGGGCCCAACCGCGCAGGGTGAGCGCGACCCCGCGGACGGCCGGGAGCGCGCCGATGCGCCGCGCCGGCCGCTCCGCGCCGCGCCGCCGGGGCTCACGGGACCGGGGTGCGCCGGAGCGGGGACCGCCCGGCTCAGTCGGCACGGCCGCTGAACGGGACGGGGGTGGCGGCGACGATGCGCTGGACGATCTCGGTGACGGAGTGCGAGGCGCCGGTGCCGGAGCGGCCGGGGAGCCGGGTCGCCGGGAGCAGCCGGTGGCCGAGCACCGGCACCGCGAGCACGTCGATGTCGTCCGGGACGACGAAGTCGCGGTCGTTGATCGCGGCGAGCGCCTTCGCCGCGGCGATCAGCTGCAGAGTCGCGCGCGGGCTGCCGCCGAGGCGCAGCTCGGGATCGATGCGGGTCGCCTGCATGATCGCCACCACGTACTCCTGCACCGGCGGGGCGACGTAGATCGACTGGACGTAGTCCATCATCCGGGTGAGCTGATCGTGGCCGACGACCTGGCGCAGCTCCTCCAGCGGGCTCGCGGCGTCGCGGGTGCGGATCATCTCGAGCTCGGCGCGCTCGTCGGGGTAGCCGAGCGAGAGCCGCGCCATGAAGCGGTCGCGCTGCGCCTCGGGGAGGCTGTAGGTGCCCTCCATCTCGACCGGGTTCTGCGTCGCCACCACGGCGAACGGCCGCGGCAGGACGTGCGTCACGCCGTCGACCGAGACCTGGCGCTCCTCCATGCACTCCAGCAGCGCCGACTGGGTCTTGGGCGAGGCGCGGTTGATCTCGTCGCCGATCACCACGTTCGCGAACACCGGGCCGGGCTTGAACTCGAAGTCGCGGGTGGCCTGGTTGAAGACGGAGACGCCGGTGACGTCGGAGGGCAGGAGGTCCGGGGTGAACTGGATCCGCGAGACGGTGCCGCCGACGGAGACCGCCAGCGACTTCGCCAGCACGGTCTTGCCGGTGCCGGGGACGTCCTCCATCAGCAGGTGGCCACCGGCGAGGAACACCGTCAGGGCCATCGAGACCTCGGCGTCCTTGCCGTCGATCACGCTGCACAGGTTCTTCAGGATCGCGGCGCAGTGGGCGCTGAACTCCTCCCGGGTCATCGCCGACCCGGGAGCCGCACCGCGGTCCGATGCCGTGCCGACTGCGGAGCGGGTCTCATCGAGGGACGTCATAACTGGTGATTCTCGCAGTGCGAACCGGAAAACGGCTCAGGCTTCCGGGGGGCTCCCAGCCCTCGGCGCGAGTCCTATGCTCGGAACGGTGACCAGGATCATCGCCGGCTTCGCCGGATCGCTCACCCTGCGGGTCCCCCGCGCCGGCACGCGACCCACGAGCGACCGGGTGCGCGAGGCGATCTTCTCGGCGCTCGAGGCGCGCGACGCCCTCGACGGCGCGACGGTCATCGACCTCTACGCGGGCTCCGGTGCGCTCGGCCTCGAATCGGCCAGCCGCGGCGCCGCCTCCGTGCTGTTGGTGGAGCGCGACCCGAAGGCCGCGAAGACCGCCGGCGAGAACGCCCGGGCGATCGCGACGGCGGCGGCCTCGAACAAGCGCCCGAAGCCGCGGATCGAGGTCGTGATCGCCTCCGTGCGCTCGTTCCTCGACGGCTCCCCCGCGGTCAACGCCGACACGGTCTTCCTCGATCCGCCCTACGACCTCCCCGAGGACGAGCTGGCCGCCGACCTCGCCGGTGTCCTCCCGCTGCTCGCCGAGCACTCCGTGGTGGTCGTCGAGCGGAGCTCGCGCAGCCCGGAGCCGCGCTGGCCCGCCGGGCTCGAGCGCGACCGGCGGAAGGACTACGGCGAGACGACGATCTGGTGGGCGTCGCCCGGAGCGGCCGAGTAGCCGAGCCGCTGATCAGCCCGTGGCGCCGTCCCAGCCCAGGTAGGGGTCCCAGCCGCCGCGCTCGTCCAGCGCGACTCCGCCGAGCCGAACTTCCGGCGCGCCCTCGCGCACCGTGCCCAGGGCGGTGAACCCCGGCGGCAGCGCAGTGCCGGGCGGGAAGCAGGCGAGCATCGCGTGGTCCTCGCCGCCGCCGAGAACGAGCGCGCGGGCGAGTGCCGCGTCGATCCCCTCCACGGCCGTCAGCGGGCCGGCGTGGGCGTCGACGGCCTCAGGATCGAGATCGAGCACGACTCCGCTCGCCCGGGCCATCCGCCGCGCGTCGAGGACGACGCCGTCGGAGACGTCCATCATCGCCGTGGCGACGCCGCCCGCCGCGATGCCGGCCGCGATCGGCGGCGTCGGCCGCAGCTGGGCGTCGAGCACCTCCGGATGCTCGGACCGGAGCGCCCGGGCGAGGGCCGCATCGGGCTCGCCGGCCGTCCGGGCACGCTCGAACAGCAGCCGGAGGCCGAGCCCGGAGACGCCGAGCGGCCCGGCGGTCGCGATCACGTCGCCCGGGCGCGCGCCGCTCCTCAGCACCGGCTGCCGGCCGTCGAGCGAGCCGAAAGCCGTGATCGCCAGGGTCAGCGTCGCGGAGGCGGACAGGTCGCCGCCGACCACGCCGCAGCCGGGGGCCATCGCCGCGCAGCCCGAGGCGAGACCGTCCGCGATCCCCTCGAGCACGTCGACCCCGAGCCGCTGCGGTGCCGCGATGGCGACCACCAGCGCGGTCGGGCGGGCACCCATCGCGGCGACGTCGGAGAGGTTGGAGGCGGCTGCCTTCCAGCCGAGATCGAACGGCGAGGACCAGGCGAGCCGGAAGTCCGGGCCGTGCACCATCATGTCGGTGGTCACGACGAAGCGGCCGTCCGGCGCCCGCAGCACCGCGGAGTCGTCGCCCGGCCCGACGAGCGTCTCGGCACCGCCGCCGAGCCTCGGCAGGATCCGCGCGAGGACCTCGCCCTCGCTGAGCTCGGCCAGGGTGGGGCTCGGATCCGGTGCCATGGTTCACACGCTAGCGTTGCCGTCGATGTCCTCCCGCCTCCTCCGCACCCCCCTCGCCGCCGCCGCCGTCCTGCTCCTGAGCGGCTGCTCGGCCGCCGTGGCGCTGCAGCCGGCCGCGGACGCGACGAACGAGGGCTGCGCCGAGGTCTCGGTGCGCCTGCCCGACGTCGTCGCCGAGCTGCCCGAGCGCGAGACGAACGCGCAGGGCACGGCGGCCTGGGGCACCCCCGCCGCCGTCATCCTGCACTGCGGTGTCACTCCCCCCGGCCCCACCACCGAGCTCTGCGTCTCGGTCAGCGGCGTCGACTGGATCATCGACGAGTCGCAGGCCGCCGACGACGTCTACACGCTGACCACCTACGGCCGCGATCCGGCGGTCGAGATCACCGTCGACCAGAGCCGCGCCTCCGGCACCTCGGCCGTCGTCGACCTCGCGAATGCCGTCTCCTACCTGCCGCAGGAGCGCGCCTGCACGAACGTCTCCGACACGGACACCCTCGACCCGCCGAGCACGCCCGCGGGCTGATCTCGGACGTCCGATCTCAGGTTCCGCGCCACGGAGAAGGCTTTCCGCGGGACAGGCTCCCGTCGACGTCCGCGGGTCGCCTGCATATCGAACGCGAGCGCCCCGTCAGTCCGGCCCGCGGAGGGCCGCGGCCGCGACCTGCAGCGCCCGCTCCGGCGTCGCTCCGAGCGCCCGGGCCCGCGCCGCGTACGCGCCGGCCGCCAGCTGCAGCTCGTGCTCGACCGAGTCGACGCCACCGGACACGACCGTCCCGGCGCGCCCCCGCGTCTCCACGATCCCCGCGGCCTCGAGCTCCTTGTAGGCCCGCGCGACGGTCCCCGGAGCGACACCCAGCTCCTCGGCGAGGGTCCGCACCGCAGGAAGCCGCGTGCCGACCAGGAGCGACCCCGCGGCGACCTGCGCGGTGATCCCCTCGCGGATCTGCTCGAACGGCGCCCGCGGGCCCGGCTCGAGCCGGAGCCCGAGGCCCGCCGCGGTCATCGGACCGCGGCCGGGACGCGCTCGAGCGCCAGGTCGAGCAGCTCGCTGATCAGGTCGGGGTAGTCGACGCCGCTCGCGCCCCACATCCGCGGGAACATCGAGATCGGCGTGAAGCCGGGCATCGTGTTGATCTCGTTGATGACGAAGCCGTCGGCCGTGAGGAAGAAGTCGACCCGAGCGAGGCCCTCGGCCCCGATCGCGGTGAAGGCGCTGACCGCGAGGGCCCGCATCTCGGCGAGCTCGTCCTCGGTGAGCTCGGCCGGGCAGACCAGCTCGACGCCCTTCATCCCGAGGTACTTCGCCTCGAAGTCGTAGAAGCCGCCGCCGCTGACGACGACCTCGCCGGCCACGGACGCGCGCGGGGACTCCCCGCGGCGCGCGCCGAGCACGCCGATCTCGACCTCTCGCCCGACGATCGCGGACTCGATCAGCACCCGGGAGTCGTGCGAGAACGCCTCCTCGAGCGCGGCGTCGAGCTGCGAGCGCTCGTCGACCCGGCTCACGCCCACGCTCGATCCGGCCCGGGCCGGCTTGACGAAGGCGGGCAGGCCGAGCTCGTCGAGGGCCGACGCGGCGTCGCTCGGGTCATCGCGCCACTCCGCCTCGGTCACGGTGTACCAGGGGGCGACCGCGATGCCCGCGGCGCGGAAGACGGTCTTGGTGAAGTGCTTGTCCATCCCGAGCGCCGAGGCGAGCACGCCCGACCCGACGTAGGGCAGACCGACCAGCTCGAGCATCCCCTGGACCGTGCCGTCCTCGCCCCATGGGCCGTGCAGGATCGGCAGGACGACGTCCACGTCGCCCAGCGACCGGACGGAGCCGTCGGCCGCGGTGACGGTCAGCTCGCGGGAGAGCGCCGACTCCGGCCAGCGCACGCGCGTCCCGTTGTCCTCGACCCGCGGCAGGGCGCTCGCGTCGAGCGCGAACTTCTCCGGCCGGTCCTCCTCGAGCACGAACGCGCCGTCAGCGGTGATCCCGACGGGGATCACGTCGAAGCGGTCACGATCGATCGCCCGCAGCACCCCCGCCGCCGTTGCGCAGCTGATCGAGTGCTCGCTTGAACGCCCCCCGAACAGAACGGCCACTGCGAGCTTGCTGGTCATCGAGGTTCCTCTCACCCTGGGGCTCGTCCGAATCCGTGGTCAGGTGCGGCGCGATGTCCTTCGGATCGAGCGTACCGGCGAGCACCTGCGACACCTGCTCGACGATGGGCATGTCGACTCCGCGGGCCCGGGCGAGCTCGAGGATCGGCGCGACCGAGGAGAGCCCCTCCGCCGTCTGCTGCATCGACTTCACGACGTCGCCGAAGCTGTAGCCCTGGCCGAGCAGGCGCCCGGCCGTGTTGTTGCGGGAGAGCGACGAGCTCGACGTCGCGATCAGGTCGCCGAGGCCGGCCAGCCCGGACATCGTCTCGGGCCGCCCGCCGTACGCGACGGCGAAGTCGGTCATCTCGGCGAGGCCGCGGGTGATGATCGACGCCTTGGTGTTCTCGCCGTAGCCGACGCCGTCGACGATGCCGATCGCGACGGCGATCAGGTTCTTCAGCACGCCGCCGAATTCGGTCCCGATCACGTCGGTGTTGACGTAGGAGCGGAAGTAGCGGTTGGTCGCGGCGAGCGCGACCTCCTGCGCGGTGACGAGGCTCTCCGAGGCGATGACCGCCGCGGTCGGCTGCTCCTTCGCGATCTCGAGCGCGAGGTTCGGCCCGGAGGCGACCGCGATCCGGCTCGGATCGATCGGCAGCACCTGAGAGATCACCTCACTCATCCGCTGGCCGGTGCCCTTCTCGACGCCCTTCATCAGGCTGACGAGGACGGTCCGCTCGGTGAGGAACGGCGTGATCGCCTCGAGGTTCCCGCGCAGGGTCTGCGACGGGATGGAGAGGTAGACGTGGTCGGCGCCCTCGAGCGCCTCCTCGATCCGCGGGGTCGCCCGGATGTTGCGCGGCAGGTTGATGCCGGGGAGGTAGTCGCTGTTGCGCTTGGCCTCGGTGATCTCGCGGGCGAGCTCGGCCCGCCGCGCCCACATCACGACGTCGGAGCCGCCGTCGGCGAGGATCTTGGCGAAGGTGGTCCCCCAGCTGCCGGCGCCGAGGACGGCGACACGGCGCGGCACGGGGATCGGCGCCTTCTCGGCCCTACTGCCCCTGCTCAAAGCGTCCCGTGCCCTTCTGATTGTGCTCGGCCGGGTTCCAGCGCTTCTCCGGTGCCGTCTCGCCGCGCAGCTCCTCGAGCAGGCGGGTGATCGCGGCCATCACGACGGTCGACGCCTCGTTGAGGGTCGCGGAGTCGAGGCTGCGCCCGCGGAACGCCGACAGGTCGACGGGATCGCCGACCAGGACGTCGACGCGCTTGCGGCGGAAGAGGGTGATCTTCTTGGAGTAGCGGCCCATGACCTGCTGGGTGCCCCAGTGCGCGACGGGCACGACGGGCAGTCCGTACTGCAGCGCCATCCGCACCGCGCCGGTCTTGCCGCGCATCGGCCAGAGCTCGGGGTCGCGGGTGAGCGTGCCCTCCGGGTAGATCAGGACGGAGCCGCCCCGGTCGACCAGCTCCTTCGCCGCCTTCAGCGGCTCGCTGCCGCGCACGGAGCCGGCCCGCTCGACCGGGATCTGCCCCGAGGCGCGCAGGATCGCTCCGGCGACGGGGATCGTGAACAGCGACGCCTTCGCCAGGAAGCGCGGCGCACGCCCGGCCCGCCACAGCACCCAGCCCGTGATGAACGGGTCGATCTCGCTGTAGTGGTTCGGCGCGAACACGAACGCGCCCTTGCGCGGGATCTTGTCGATGTCGCGGACCCGGAGGTCCACGGAGGCGGTGAGCGTCGGGATCACCAACGCCGCGAGGAGCCAGAAGATGGACGGGCGGCTTCGTTCAGACACCCGCCCATCCTCGCATCCCGGCTCCGCCGCCCCCGCCGCCCACGCCAGCGCGCGGCGCGGTGCACGCGCCGACGCTGGTCGAGCAGCCCCGCAGGGGCGTGTCGAGACCCGGGGGACGCGACTCCGGCTCGCGGGATCCGACTCGGCACGCGGGATCCGGCCGATCCTGCGAGCCGGACGCGGTTCCGCGAGCCGGAGGTCGAGCCGACGAGCGGCGGTGGGACGTCCGGCACGCGGAAACGGCTCCGGCTCGCAGGATCGGGGGGATTCTGCGAGCCGGAGCCGTTCCAGCGTGCCGGAGGTGCTGCGGGACTACGCGTCGAGGGAGAAGTCGGCGCCGAGCAGCTCGAGCTTGGTGAGGAAGTTCTCGTAGCCGCGGCTGATGATGCCGACGTTCGAGACCGAGGAGGTGCCCTCGGCCGAGAGCGCCGCGATCAGGTGCGAGAAGCCGCCGCGCAGGTCGGGCACGACGATGTCGGCGCCGTGCAGCTTCGACGGGCCGGAGATGACCGCGGAGTGCATGAAGTTGCGCTGACCGAAGCGGCAGGCCTGGCCACCGAGGCACTCGCGGTGGATCTGGATGGTCGCGCCCATCTCGACCAGCGCGTCGACGAAGCCGAAGCGCTGCTCGTAGACGGTCTCGTGCACGATCGACACGCCCTTGGCCTTGGTCAGCGCCACGACGAGCGGCTGCTGCCAGTCGGTCATGAAGCCGGGGTGCACGTCGGTCTCGATGATGACCGGCTTGAGCTCGCCGCCGGGGTGGTAGAAGCGGATGCCGTCCTCGGCGATCTCGAACGCGCCGCCGACCTTGCGGAAGACGTTGAGGAAGGTCGTCATCTCCTGCTGGCGAGCGCCGCCGACGAAGATGTCGCCGTCGGTCGCGAGGGCCGCGGCGGCCCAGGAGGCGGCCTCGTTGCGGTCGAAGAGCGCGCGGTGGGTGTAGCCCTCCAGGCGGTCGACGCCCTCGATGCGGATCACGCGGTCGGTGTCGACCGAGATGATCGCGCCCATCTTCTGCAGGATGTTGATGAGATCCATGATCTCCGGCTCGATCGCCGCACCGGACAGCTCGGTGATGCCCGACGCGCGGACCGCGGTGAGCAGCACCTGCTCGGTCGCGCCGACGCTCGGGTAGGGCAGCGACACCTTGGCGCCGTGCAGGCCCTCGGGCGCCGACATCCGGATGCCGGAGGGCAGCTTCTCGACGATGGCGCCGAAGTTGCGGAGCACCTCGAGGTGGTAGTCGATCGGGCGGTCGCCGATGCGGCAGCCGCCGAGGTCGGGGATGAACGCCTCGCCGAGGCGGTGCAGCAGCGGTCCGCAGAAGAGGATCGGGATGCGGCTCGAGCCGGCGTGGGCGTCGATGTCGGCGAAGTGCGCGGACTCGACGTTGGAGGGGTCGAGGATCAGCTCGCCCACCTCGGGGCCCTGCTTCACCTTGACGCCGTGCACCTCGAGGAGGCCCTTGACGACGCGGACGTCGCTGATGTCCGGGACGTCGCGCAGGGTGGACGCGGTCTCGCCGAGGAGCGCGGCGACCATCGCCTTGGTGACGAGGTTCTTCGCGCCCTTGAGCTCGATCCGGCCCTTCAGCGGCCGCCCGCCGTGGATGGTGATCCGCTCGGTGGTCATCCCCACACGGGCTCCCGCCGCCTTCGCATCCTGTGCTCCCGCCGCCTTGGCGTCCTGAAGAAGTGTGTTCACGCTATTTCACCGGCAATGTCTTGGGCCGCCAGCTCGCGCGACGGGTCTCGAATTCGGAAATGAGCGCTTCGTCGCGCAGGGTCAGGCCGATGTCGTCCAGCCCTTCGATCAGGCGCCAACGAGTGTAGTCGTCGACCTCGAAAGGGAAGGTCTCGCCACCGGCGGTGACCGTACGACCAACCAGATCGACGGTCGCTTCTATTCCCGGCGTCGCATCGATCAGCTCCCAGAGCCGGTCGATGTCGCTCTCCGCCAGGGCCGCCGCGAGCAGCCCCTGCTTGCCGGAGTTGCCGCGGAAGATGTCGCCGAAGCGGGAGGACAGCACGACGCGGAAGCCGAAGTCGCGCAGCGCCCAGACGGCGTGCTCGCGGCTGGAGCCGGTGCCGAAGTCGGGGCCCGCGACGAGGATCTGCGCACCCTGGAAGGCCGGCTGGTTGAGCACGAACTCCGGGTCCTGGCGCCAGCCGTGGAAGAGCGCGTCCTCGAAGCCGGTCTTGGTGACCCGCTTGAGGAAGACGGCGGGGATGATCTGGTCGGTGTCGACGTTGCTGCGCTTCAGCGGCGCGGCGATGCCGGTGACGGTCTCGAACTTCTCCATGATCAGGCCTCCACCAGCTCGCGGACGGGCTCCAGGTCGGAAGGACTGGAGAGAGTGCCGCGGACGGCGGTCGCGGCGGCGACCAGCGGCGACACCAGGTGCGTGCGGCCGCCCTTGCCCTGCCGGCCCTCGAAGTTGCGGTTCGAGGTGGAGGCGCAGCGCTCCCCCGGGGCCAGCTGGTCCGGGTTCATGCCGAGGCACATCGAGCAGCCGGCGAAGCGCCACTCGGCGCCGAACGCGGTGATCACCTTGTCCAGGCCCTCGGCCTCGGCCTCGATGCGCACGCGGGCGGAGCCGGGGACGACCATCACCCGGACGCCGGGCGCCTTGGTGCGGCCGGCGATGATCGACGCGAAGGCGCGGAGGTCCTCGATGCGCGAGTTGGTGCAGGAGCCCATGAAGACCGCGTCGACCGGGATCTCCTTCATCGGGGTGCCGGCCTCGAGGTCCATGTACTCCAGCGCGCGCCGGGCGTTGGAGCGCTCGTTCGGGTCGGCGATCGCGTCGGGGTCGGGCACGGCCTGCGAGAGCGAGACGCCCTGGCCGGGGTTCGTGCCCCAGGTGACGAACGGCTCGAGCGCGTCCGCGTCGAGGACGACCTCGGCGTCGAAGACGGCGCCCTCGTCGCTCGGGAGGGTCCGCCAGTAGGCGACGGCGTCGTCCCAGTCCTGGCCCTCGGGGGCGTGCGGGCGGCCCTGGAGATAGGCGAAGGTCGTCTCGTCGGGCGCGACCATGCCGGCGCGCGCTCCCGCCTCGATCGACATGTTGCAGATCGTCATCCGGCCCTCCATCGAGAGCGCGCGGATCGCCGAGCCGCGGTACTCGAGCACGTAGCCCTGACCGCCGCCGGTGCCGATCTTCGCGATCACGGCGAGGATGATGTCCTTCGCCGTGACGCCCTCGCGCAGCTCGCCCTCGACGGTGATCGCCATGGTCTTGAAGGGCTTGAGCGGCAGCGTCTGCGTGGCCATCACGTGCTCGACCTCGCTGGTGCCGATGCCGAACGCCATCGCGCCGAACGCGCCGTGGGTCGAGGTGTGCGAGTCGCCGCAGACCACGGTGATGCCGGGCATGGTCAGTCCGAGCTGCGGGCCGACGACGTGCACGATGCCCTGCTCGATGTCGCCGAGGGAGTGCAGGCGGACGCCGAACTCGGCGGCGTTGCGCCGCAGGGTCTCGATCTGGGTGCGGCTGGTGAGGTCGGCGATCGGCTTGTCGATGCCGACGGTCGGGGTGTTGTGGTCCTCGGTCGCGATCGTCAGATCGGGGCGGCGGACGGGTCGGCCGGCCTGGCGGAGGCCGTCGAAGGCCTGCGGGCTGGTGACCTCGTGCACGAGGTGCAGGTCGATGTAGATCAGGTCCGGGGTGCCGTCCTCGCCCTTGGCGACGAGGTGGTCGTCCCAGACCTTCTCGGCCAGGGTGCGCGGGCGCCCGGCGGCCGGGGTCACGGCGGCCGAGGGCGCGGCGGTATCGGGGGAACTGTCGTTCATGGCGGGATTCTCTTCCTCAGGAATGGTGGTCAGCCCACGAGAGACACCGCGACGAGAGAGGCCTGTCAGATCGAGGTCTCGTCGCGGCGGAGAAGAAGGAGCCGGCCGAACAGCATTGACCGAGGATAGCACCGCGCCGACGAGCGGCAGGGAGGCGCGGCCCGAGCGGATCGGGGCGGACCGGAGCGGCGGTCAGGGCGCGACGAGCATCGCGATGAGCACCGCGGGGACCACGAGCAGCGCCGCCGCGCCGACCACCACGCCGCCGACGACGAAGACCGCGGCGACCGCGGCGCCGACCATCCCGACGAAACCGGAGCGCCGCTTCACCGGCAGCGCCTCGTGCTCGAACCAGTCGCCGTCGAGCGGGTCGGGCGACTCGCGCTCGAAGCGCTCGGCCTCGTCGATCCTTGCCGGCAGCTCGGCGAGCATCATCGCGGCGTGCGGCGACTCGGCCGCGAGCTCGAGCGGACGCACCAGGGCGCGCTCCGCGAACTCGAACGGGTCCTCGTCGGTGCGCACCAGGGCGCGCTCGAACGCCCGGCGCTCCTCGGGAGCGGCGCAGTTCTCGATCAGGTAGCCCCAGCGGCCGGCCTCGATGAGGTCGCCGGACCTCCGGTAGAGCTCGGACAGGAGGACGCGGGGGTCGATCCAAACGGGGTCGGCCTCGACGCAGCGCTCGAGCAGCGAGACGGCCCCTCGGACGTCGCCCTCCGCGAAGCGCGTCTTCGCGCGATCGAGAGCCTCGACGGTGTCCATCCCTCCAGTATGCCCATCGACAGCCCGGCTCTGCATTTCGGAGCCGGAGTCGCTGCCACCTGTTCGAGGGGTGTGACCCGTGGAGTCAGGCCTCGGCGTCCGGTCGGGGGGCGAGCACGGCCTCCACGACGACGACCGTCACGTTGTCCCGGCCGCCCGCCTCGACCGCGGCGCGCACGAGCGCCTCGGCGAGATCGACCCCGTGCAGGTCACCGGCGTCGCGCCGGGCGAAGAGCTCGGCGATGTCCGCGTCGGAGAGCTCCTTGGTGAGGCCGTCGGAGCAGAGCAGGTAGCTCGCCCGGGGCACGATCGGCAGGGTCCAGACGTCGGTCTCGACCTCGTCGTCGGCGCCGAGCGCGCGGGTGACGATGTTGCGGTCGGGGTGCGACTCCGCCGCCTCGCGGCTGAGCAGGCCGGCCGAGACCAGCTCCTGCACCGCCGAGTGGTCCACGGTCAGCTGCTGGATCCCCGCGCCGTCCCAGCGGTAGACCCGCGAGTCGCCGACGTTGAACAGGCCCCAGGAGGCGGGTCCGCCGTCGTCGGGCCGGACGAGGGTGAGGCCGGTGAGCGTCGTCCCGCAGAGGGCGCCGCCGACGTCGAGGTCGCGGACCGCGGCGTTGGCCGTCTCGACGACGGCGAAGACGTCCGAGACCGGGCCGATCGCCTCGGCCGCGCTCTCCCGCAGGCTCTCGACGGCGGTCGAGCTGGCCAGGTCGCCGCGAGCGTGCCCGCCCATGCCGTCGGCGACGGCGACCAGCGTCGGCGAGACCAGGAGGGCGTCCTCGTTCACCCGCCGGACGGCGCCGACATCGGTGCTGCTCGACACCGTCAGGTGCAGGACGCCCTGGGGCAGATCGATGCTGGTCGTGCTCGTCGTCGCAGTCACGGGACCGGGCTCACTTCTTCTCGGCGCGGTCCTGCCCGTCGGCGTCGGCGACGACCTCCGGGTGGCCGTCGTGCAGCTCGATGTGGGAGTGCTCGCGGCGCATCTTGATCAGGCTCGCGACCGTGGCGACGGTCATGCTGACGACGATGACGGCGAGCGAGGTGATCGTGTCGATGTCCCAGACCGGCAGCGGCTCGCCGCCGTTGAGGAACGGGAGGTCGTTCTCGTGCAGGGCGTGCAGCACGAGCTTCACGCCGATGAAGGCGAGGATGAACGCGATGCCGTACTTGAGGTACTCGAGCTTGTCGATCAGGCCGCCGAGCAGGAAGTAGAGCTGGCGCAGGCCCATCAGGGCGAAGATGTTCGCGGTGAAGACGATGAACGGGCTCTCGGTGATGCCGAAGATCGCCGGGATCGAGTCGAGCGCGAAGAGCAGGTCGGTCGAGCCGATCGCGAGGAACACGATCAGCATCGGCGTGAAGTACTTCTTCCCGTCCTTCACGGTGCGGATCTTCGACCCGTCGAACTCGTCCGAGATCTTCACGCGCTTGCGCAGCAGACGGATGAGGAGGTTGTCGGTGCCCTCGTTCTCGTCCTCCTTGCCGAACGCCTGGTTCCAGGCCGTGTAGACGAGGAAGGCGCCGAAGAGGTAGAAGATCCAGCTGAAGCTCTCGATCAGCTGCGCGCCCAGCAGGATGAACACCCCGCGGAAGATCAGCGCGATGATGATGCCCACCATCAGCACTTCCTGCTGGTACTTCGTCGGCACCGCGAAGCGGCCCATGATGATCACGAAGACGAACAGGTTGTCGATCGACAGGCTGTACTCGGTCAGCCAGCCCGCGACGAACTGGCCGGCGACCTCTCCCCCGCCCAGCAGCAGCATCACCAGGGCGAAGATCAGCGCGAGCGTGACGTAGAAGCCGACCCAGAGGCCGGACTCCTTCAGGCTCGGCACGTGCGGGCGCTTGTAGACCAGCAGCAGGTCCGCGGCCAGGATCAGGCTCAGGACGACGAACGAGCCGGTCACGAACCAGACGGGCAGCTCTTGCATGGGGACCTTCCGGGGGTCAGTGGATTCCGACGGTCTCTCCCCGGGGAGCGGGCCGTTAAACGAGAAGAACCCCCGGCCATGACCGGGGGTTCTGCTCGTGTTGCCGTGGTGACCCCAGCGGGATTTGAACCCGCGTTACCGCCGTGAGAGGGCGACGTCCTAGGCCGCTAAACGATGGGGCCGCGTTTTTGCAACTCGAAGAGTGTTGCACACGGATCCGCACCGGTGCAAATCGAGCGGGCGGACGGCGCGCTCTCCGGGGCCGTCTTGCACCGCGGTCGCCCCCCGCGAGAGGCTCGGAGCATGCGACTGACCAAGCTCGAGCACGCCACCGTCCTCGTCGAGGAGGCGGGCTCGCGGCTCGTCCTCGACCCCGGCTCCTTCACCCGTCCCGTCGAGGGCTCGGCCGACACCGTCGCGGTCGTGATCACCCATGAGCACGCCGATCACTGGACGGCGGAGCAGCTGGAGCGGCTGCGCGCCGCGAACCCGGCGCTGCGGATCCTCGGCCCGGCCGGAGTCGCCGCAGCGGCCGAGGGCTTCGGCGTCGAGACGGTCGCCGAGGGCGACGTGATCGAGGTCGGACCCTTCGAGCTGCGCTTCTTCGGCTCGCGGCACGCGGTGATCCACTCCTCCATCCCGGTGATCGACAACGTCGGGGTGCTCGTGAACGGCCGGTTCTACTACGCGGGCGACTCGTTCACCGTCCCCGCCGGCATCGACGTCGAGGTGCTGGCGGCCCCCTCCGGTGCGCCCTGGATGAAGATCGCGGAGTCGATCGACTTCGTCCTCGAGCTCGCGCCGCGGCACGCCTTCGCGACGCACGAGCGGGTGCTGTCCGAGGCGGGCCAGAAGCTCGGCCACGACCGCCTCGGCTGGGCGACCCGCGAGGGCGGCGGCGAGTACCACGCCCTCGAGCCGGGCGACGTGCTCGAGCTCTAGCCGCCCGTCGGAGTGCGCTCCGCCGTCAGAGGACGCGGGCGTCGAAGATCTCGGCCTGATCGAGGTCGGTCCCCGCGGGCAGCACCCCGATCTGGACGAGTGCGCCCTCCGGAACGGTGCCGTCGGGCGTGACGATCGAGGCGCCGTCGATGTTCGTCTTCGACGCGTACAGCGAGACGTCGTCGAGCACCTCGGCCCGGTAGACGCCGTCGACCCAGACCACGACCCGCTTCCCCGAGTTCACCAGCGCGCGACTCATCGTCACCGCGACCCGGTCACCGGTCCGCTGGACGCTGTCGACGCCGGTGAGCGTCGACTGGAAGAGCAGGTCGGCCGCGGCGACGTCCACGCCGGAGGCCAGCTCGCCGACCTGAACGAGGTCGCCGTCCTTCACGGGCGTGGTGGGGACGATCTTCGTGCCGCCCGGGACGTCGTACTTCCACGCGTACCAGCCCCTGCCCTCGTTGTAGTCCCCCGCGTAGCGGCCGTTCAGCCATACCACGACCCGCTTCCCGGAGCGGACCAGCGCCTCGCTCATCGTCGCCTCCACGTACCCGCGGACGACCGAGACGTCCGTGATGCCCACCGTCTGGTCCGAGGCCGCCTCCCGCGGGGATCGGTCGTGCCCCTGCAGCTCCTTCAGCTTCTCCAGCGCCGGCCGCACGTCGGTGTACCCCATCATCGGCACCCGTTCATCGGGAAGGGTCGTGCCGTAGAACACCCCGACGAGGTTCCCGTTCACGATCAGCGGCCCGCCCGAGTCGCCGGTCTCGCCGATCTGCTCGGTGCTGCCCGTCGTCGCTGTCGAGTGGAAGCCGATGAGACCGTTCGGCATCCGTCCCACCCTTCTGATCCAGACCTTCTCGGTCCTCTGCGTGGGGAACATGTCCGGACCCAGCCCGTAGAGGTGGCCGACCGAGCCGACCCGGTAGCCGCCCGGCACCAGTCGCGGGTAGTGCGGCAGCGCGTGCGGGCGGGAGAGGTGGAGGAGCTTCATGTCCGCGGGAGCGAGCGAGATCGACTCCGCCACCGGAACCGCTTCCGTCACCTCGTCCTCCGTCGGCGACGGGGCGTAGCGGTAGTAGACGTGACTCACGGGGCAGTGGTCCACGGTGAGCACCCAGTCGGCGGCGATCGCCGTGCCGGTGCAGGTGTTGGTCTGGATTCCCACGATCTTGTCGTAGACCTGCACCACCCAGGGCTCGTTCGACTTCGTCCCCGATGTCAGCGCCGCCGCGGGCGCCGTCGTGAGCGCACCGATGCCCAGCACGGTCGTCAGCACGACCAGCGCAGCCGCCGTCCCCCGCAGGAGGCGAGTCCTCATCGCCGTCACCTCTTCCTCAGCGCGGGGCTCACCCGGGGCCGGGCTCCCTCTCCGCCCGAGAACGATCGACGAATCACCGGGAACGCGTCAAAGATCTGGCGCCGAAGCGACCGGACGGCGGGATCAGGACCGATCGACGACGTGCTCGAGGTCGGCGCCGAACTCGAACGTGCGGTCGACCACGGCGCCGGAGTGCAGCACCGCGGGGAGCCAGAAGCGCGCGTCGTCCCACATCCGGCCGTACGGGACCTCGTCGAGTGGGACGAAGGCTGCGGCGAGCTCGCCCGAGGCGACCACCTCGCCCGACCAGCGGCGGCAGACGAAGACGTGCGAGCGCTGGCTCCACGCGGGGCGGTGCGGGAAGAAGTAGTCGAGGGGGCCGCGGGGCTCGAGGTCGCGAGGATCTGCGCGCAGGCCGACCTCCTCCGCCAGCTCGCGGACGGCCGCGTCGGCGGGCGACTCCCCCGACTCGAGCTTGCCGCCGGGCGCGACGACCCGGCCTTCGCCGAGACCGCGGAGCTTCCGCCCGAGCAGCACCTCGGTCCCGCGGGGCGACTCGCGGAGGACGTAGACCACGCAGACCTCGGGCAGCGGATCGGTCGGCGGCCGCACGCCCATGCCGCACCTCCGCTCGCCGGGTCCGGGGGGTCGGGACCGCCGTCGTAGGCTAGCCCGGTGACGACGACCGCGCTCGAGCGCTTCCAGGCCCTGCTGCGGGTCGACACGGTGTCGCACTCCGACGAGTCCGACACCGACTGGAGCCGGTTCCGCGTCTTCCAGGAGCTGCTCGAGCAGTTCTACCCCGCGCTGCACACGGCCCTCGAGCGCGAGACCGTGGCCGGTCACTCCCTGGTCTGGCGCTGGCGCGGCACCGAGGACGGCGAGCCGTCGGTCCTGATGGCGCACTACGACGTGGTCAGCGTCACCCCCGACGACTGGTCGATCGCGCCGTTCGCGGCCGATACGGTCCTCCGCCCGGACGGCCGCACCGCGGTCGTGGGGCGCGGCGCGCTCGACGACAAGGGCTCCCTCGTCGCCCTGCTCGAGGCCGTCGAGGCGGCCGTCCTGCGGGGAGAGCGTCCTCGCCGCGACGTCTACCTGGTCTCCACGCACAACGAGGAGACGGCGGGGGACGGCGCACCGTCGATCGTCGCGCTGCTCGGGGCGCGCGGCGTGCGCCCCCGCTTCGTGCTCGACGAGGGCGGCAACGTCCGCCGCGGCATCGTGCCCGGAGTGACCACGCCGATCGCCGTCATCGGCGTCACCGAGCGCGGCATCATGAACCTCGAGCTGACCTGCCGCGACGCGGGCGGGCACGCCTCCGCCCCGCCGCCCCTGCCCGGCATGCTCGCCACGCAGCGACTCGCGCGGGCGATCCACCGCCTCACCGAGAACCCGTTCCCCTCGACCCTTCCGGAGCCGATCGCCGAGCTGGTGCGCGCCGCCGCACCCCGAGCCGACGCCGCGCACGCGGTCTGGTACGCGAAGCCGCACGAGCACCCGGACGCCGTCATCGCGGCCCTGGCCGCGCACTCCAACCGCTCCGCCGCGATGCTGCGGACGACCGTGGCGATCACGCAGCTGCGCGGCAGCACCGGGGCGAACGTCCTCGCGTCGACCGCCAGCGCGGTCGCCAACGTGCGGATCAACCCGGGCGGCACCGTCGCCAACGTCGTCGAGCGGATCCGCGCGGTGATCGACGACCCGGAGGTCGAGATCGAGGTGCGCGTCGCGCACGAGCCCTCCCCCGTCTCCCCCACCGGCGAGCCCGGCGACGGCGGCCCGTACGACGTGCTCCGCCGCGTGGTGCAGGAGGTCTTCCCCGAGGCGATCGTCGCGCCCTACGTGCAGACCGGCGGCAGCGACGCCCGCCACTTCCACGCGATCAGCGACGGCGTCTACCGCTTCATCCCGTTCGAGATCAGCCCACAGCAGCAGCTCGGCATCCACGGTGCCGACGAGTCGGTCGAGGTCGACCAGTTCGAGCGCGCCATCGCCTTCTACGCACGGCTCCTGCTCGAGCTCTGACGACTCCCTCTGCGACCTCGATGCGGGGCGTGGGCGAACGGTGTGCGGGGAGTGCGCACTCGGTGAGCAGTTCCTGAGGACGGAGGCACTGTCCGGCGCCGAATCTGGGAAAACCGTTCGATGACGCGCCGGTCCTCGTTGGCCGTCCGTTCACCCCGCGATGATGGACTGAGCCTCGCGGGAGCAGTTCCCAGCCCGCGGACCAGCAGTACAGCACCATGCGACATCCCGTACCGACGCCGACTCGATCGAGCCGGCCCCACCGATCGTGGAACCCGAGGATCATGACTGTCCGCCAGGCCGAGTACCCCCGGCCGAACCACTTCATCCTTCACCTCAGCGACACCCACTTCATCGCCGGAGACGGCGGGCTGTACGGCTCCGACGTCGACAGCGAGGCCCAGCTCCGCCGCCTGTTCGACGAGCTGGAGGCCTCGGGCGGTCGCCCGGAGGCCGTGGTCATCACCGGCGATCTGGCGGACAAGGGCGAGCCGCAGGCGTACGCCAAGCTCCGCGCCGTCGTCGAGCCGGCCGCCGCCCGACTCGGTGCCGAGGTGATCTGGGTGATGGGCAACCACGACGACCGCGGTGCCTTCCGCTCCGGGCTGCTCGACCAGCTGCCCACCACGCAGCCGATCGACCGCGTGCACGACGTGAACGGACTGCGCATCATCGCGCTGGACTCGACCGTCCCGGGCGCGCACTACGGCGAGATCTCGGACGCCCAGCTGGACTGGCTCGCGGAGGAGCTCTCCAGCCCCGCGCCGCACGGCACGATCCTGGCGCTGCACCACCCGCCGGTGCCGAGCGTCCTCGACCTCTCGGTGCTCGTCGAGCTCCGCGACCAGCCCGCGCTCGCGGAGGTGCTCGAGGGCTCGGACGTCCGCAGCATCATCGCCGGCCACCTGCACTACTCCTCGACCGCGACGTTCGCCGGCATCCCCGTCTCGGTCGCGTCGGCCACCTGCTACACGCAGGACCTCAACGTGCCCGTCGGCGGCACTCGCGCCCGCAACTCCGCGCAGGCCTTCAACCTCATCCACGTCTACGACGGCACGGTGCTGCACTCGGTGGTGCCGATCGGCGCCTCGACCGAGGTGTCCTACGTCTCGGCGAACGAGACCGAGCGGATCCTCGCCTCGCACGGCGTCGAGATCGCCCCGGCCACCGCCGCTCCGCTCGAGCAGGTCGAGGCGCTCTACCCGCCCGTCGTGGAGCCCGTGAGCGTCAGCGCCTAAAGGACTGCGTCCGGTCTGCAGGCGATCCGCGCCGAGAGACGATCCCGTCCGCGGGACCGAGGCTCCGGAGCCGCGGATCGCCTGCAGAACGGACGTCAGCGCTTGGGACGACTGCGGTCGAGGGCGAACAAGTGCCCGGCGAAGGCGAGGGCCGCGCCGAGCGCGATCCCGACGCCGATGCCCGCGCCGACCCCGATGCCGGGGAAGACGAGCGCGCTGGCGAGCCCGAGCAGCAGCCCGAGGACTCCGCCGCCGATCGCCCAGGCCATGCTCAGTCCACCCGCTCCCACGGCGCCGGGATCGGGTAGTACTCCTCGAGGAAGTCGATCACGGCGCGGGTGCGCACCTCCGCCGAGATCTCGGGGAAGCTGCCGTCGTTGAGGCAGAAGAAGTCGACGCCGCGGTTCTTCAGCAGCTTCTTCATGTCCTTGAGACCCTGGTGCATCGTCGTGTCGACGTACTTCACCGAGGCGTTCTCCTGCACCACCGCGCGGCCGGTCATCAGCGCGTAGTAGTGGTAGAGCGAGTTCGTGACGGAGACGTCGCTCGCCGAGCGGAAGCGGCTCGCGGCGGTCGCGGTGAACTCCGGCTCGAACTCGGTCTCCAGCTCGGCCATCACGCTCTTGCGGAGCGGCGTGGCGGCGTGCTCGAGGTGCCGGGTCGTCATCGCGCCGAAGCGCTCGCGGAGCAGCCGGCGGTTGACGCGCGCCGCGTTCTCGAACCCGCTGCGGGAGGCGTTGGAGTCGCCCATGCCGATGCGGGTGGTCGCCTCGATGAACTTGGTGATCCCGCCGGGCGAGAAGAAGATCGACGGGTCGACGGGGCGGCCGAAGAACATGTCGTCGTTGGAGTAGAGGAAGTGCTCGGCCAGGCCAGGGATGCGGTGCAGCTGGCTCTCGACCGCGTGCGAGTTGTGCGTGGGCAGCACCGAGAGGTCGCGGAAGTGGTCCTCGCTGCGGACCAGGGTGACGTCGGGGTGCTCGTCGAGCCAGCGCGGGCGCGGCGAGTCGGTGACGATGTAGATGTGCCGGACCCACGGCGCGTACATGTAGACGCTGCGCAGGGCGTACTTGAGCTCGTCGATCTGGCGGAAGCGCGCGGGGGCGTCGTCGCCCTCGCCCACGACGTAGCTGGCCATCCGGGCGGCGCGGGCGCGCTGGAACTCCAGGTCCGTCCCGTCGACCCAGGAGAAGACGATGTCGACGTCGAAGCGGATGTCGCTGACCAGCGGCTCGAACATGCCCTCGAAGGTCGGCCAGGTGCGGCCGTAGGCCTCGACGTGCGCGTCGATCGCCTCGGCGACGGGGAGGCTGCTGCGCATCAGCGCGTTCTCGGCGGGAGTGGTGATCTCCTCCTCGCCGACCTTCCAGAACTCGAGGCGGACGCCGCTGCGGGCGCCGTAGCGGAGCGAGCCGCTCGAGGAGACCCGGGGGCGGAAGAGCGAGAAGACCGCGGCGCGCGGGTAGGGGGCGATCGCGCCCTCGGCCAGGAGCAGCGGCGGGGTGCCGCGCTTGTCGAGGGTCTTCACGTAGAACGGCTCGGTGGCGAAGGCGCGGGCGAGCAGCGTGGCCAGCTCGGCGCCGAGCGAGCGGTCGATCGCGAGGAAGGGCGCGCCCTTCGTGCCGCGGATGAGGCGGTAGGGGAACTCCGCCTCGTCGAGCACCTCGCCGAGCGCGATCAGGTCCTCGGTCCAGGCCGCCTGCGGAGTCGTACTCGAGTTGACCAGCGAGAACAGACCGGCATGGACGACCACGTCGTCACGGTCGAAATGGCGCGGACGCAGGAGGGCTGACGGCAGAGGACGGACGGAAGGCATGGTTCACATTATCCGCCGCCCGTTTCGTGCGGATGACCGTCCTGCTCAGCTTGACAGGGAGTGCAGCCGCTCCAGCGCCGCGTCCCCGGCTCGCGCGGCCTCGTGAGCCCGGCTCTCCTCGCGGGCGGAGGCGACGCCGAGGGCGAACGCCGGCTCGCCGCGACGGGCCGCGACGAGGGCGTGCGCGCGGAGCACGTCGCGGGCGGCGAGGGCGTCGCGCTCCTCGCCCAGCGCGTCGGCGACGGCCTTCGCCGCCTTGGCGATCCGGTGCGGTGTCGGGCCGACGGCGTCCGGAACGACCGCGCTCCAGGCCTCGACGACGTAGCGCAGGCGCTTCGCGGCCTTGCGCAGCTCGTGCCGGGCCTCGACGTCGTCTCCGCCCGTGCGGGCCGCGTCGACGCGCGAGACCTCCTTCGCGAGGGAGCGGCGGACAAGCTTCTTCGCGCTCGCGCCGGCCTTCGCCGTCCGCGGCGGGTCGGCCACAAGGGCGTCGAGCGCGGCGAGCAGGGCGAGGTAGCGGGCGCCGCGCAGGGTCTTGGCGACCCGCTGCAGGGCGATCGCGTGCCGGCGCTCGATCGCGTCGAAGAGGGTGGTGCCGGCGACGGCCTTCGCGGGCAGTCCCTCCCCCGCCTCGTCGACGGCGGTGCGGAGCCGGGCCGCGAGGACCTCCTCGTCGCGGGCGGCGCCGAGGACGCCGGCGAGCCAGCGCAGCTCGTCGCGCAGCGGATCGAGGGCCTCGCGCTCCAGCACGGACCGGGAGGCGGCGAGGACGCTGCGCAGGCGGCGGGTGTGCAGGCGCATCCGGTGCAGCGCGTCGTCGGCCTCGAGGCGCACCCGCGGATCGACGGCGCGCAGACCGGTGAGGAGCTCGCGGATCGCGGCGAGCGCCGCCTCCCCGCCGTCCTCGGGTGCCGGGTGCGTCTCCTCGATCGGACCGCCGGTGGCGCGGGCGAGCTTCGAGGCGCTCTCGGCGGGGCGGGCGCCGGCGGCGAGCAGTCGCTCCTCGATCGCGTCGAGCACCGCCTCGCCCTCGGGGCCGTGGACGTCGACGAGCTCGACCTCCCACTCCCGCCAGCGCCGCTCGACGCCGGAGCGCTGGTCGTGCGCGATGACCAGGTCGTCCGCGATCTCGGCGAGGCGGCGGGCGGCGGAGTCGGCGACACGGGTGATCGAGCGGACGGTCTCGAGGGTGGCGAGCGGCTCGAGCCGCGCGCGGCCGACGTGGCCGAGCACCGGCTCCCGGACCTCGGCCGGCACGGTGCGGGAGGCGGTCAGCGGGGCGTGGATCTCGGTGCGGCCGGCCGAGCCGGGCAGCTTGACGTGCCAGCCCTCGTCCTCGCCGCCCTCGCGGCGACGGAGCGTGATCCGCCCGCGGGAGAGGGCGCGGTCCGCGGTGTCGAAGTACTGGGCGGACAGGCGGACGGGCTCCTCGGCGAGCGCCGTGACGACGGTGCCCGCGCCGGTCAGCTCCGGCAGGGCGGTGTCCGCATCGACGTCGTACTTCCGCTCCACCTCGGTCTGCACGCGCCGCGGCGCCTCCGCCTTCGTCCGGTCCGCATGCTGAGCCATGGTCCATTGTGCGCACGCGGACGGCGGTCCCGGCGGCAGGCCCGCGGCGGGGCGCGAGGTCGGCCTAGGCTGGAGCGATGACCGCGCCCGTCCCTCCCGTCGCCCGCCGTGTCCCGCTCGAACGCCGTCACCACGGCGATCTCGTGGTCGATCAGTACGAGTGGCTGCGGCAGAAGGAGGAGCCCGAGGTGATCGCCCACCTTGAGGCCGAGAACGCCTACACCGACGCCCTCCTCGCTCCCCTCGCCCCGCTCCGCGAGCGGCTCTTCGACGAGATCCGCTCGCGCACGAAGGAGACCGATCTCTCGGTCCCCGTCCGCGAGGGCGCCTGGTGGTACTTCTCCCGCTCCTACGAGGGCCGCCAGTACGGCGTGCACTGCCGCGCGCCGATCTCCGGCCCGGACGACTGGACCCCGCCCTCCATCGCCGAGGGCGGGCCGCTCGAGGGCGAGCAGGTCGTGCTCGACGGCAACATCGAGGCCGAGGGCCACGACTTCTTCTCGCTCGGCAGCTTCGACGTCTCCGCCGACGGGCGCTTCCTGCTCTTCGGCACCGACGTCGAGGGCGACGAGCGCTACACGCTGCGCATCCGCGATCTCAGCACCGGCGAGGACCTCCCCGACGTCGTCGAGGGCACCGGCGGTGGCGCGACCTTCGGCGCCGACGCCCGCTTCGTCTTCTACCCCACGGTCGACGAGTCCTGGCGGCCGGACACGATCTGGCGGCACACCGTCGGCACCGAGTCGACCGCCGACGAGGTCGTCTTCTCCGAGCCCGACGAGCGCTACTGGATCGGCGTGGGGCTCACCCGCAGCCGCCGCTTCCTCGTCATCGAGATCGGCAGCAAGATCACCAGCGAGTGCCTGCTGCTCGACGCGGAGGACCCGACCGGCGAGTTCCGCTCGGTCTGGCCGCGACGCGAGGGCGTCGAGTACGAGGTGGACCACGCCGTCGTCGACGGCCGCGACCGCCTGCTGATCGTGCACAACGACGGCGCACTCGACTTCGAGATCGTCGAGGAGCCGGCCGACCTCGCGCTCTCCCCCGAGGAGCGGGCGGCCGAGCGCCGCGTCCTCGTCCCGCACACCCCGGGACGGCGGATCGAGGGCGTCGACGCCTTCGCGCGGCACGTCGTCGTCTCCTACCGCGAGGCGGGGGCGACCCGCCTCGGTCTCCTGATCGACGGGGACGGCGGCGCGCGCCTGGACGAGATCGTCTTCGACGAGCCGCTCTACGACGCGGGCCTCGCCGGCAACCCGGAGTGGGAGCAGCCCGCGCTGCGGCTCGCCTACACCTCGTTCGTCACCCCCTCCACGGTGCTCACCCTCGACGTCGCGACCGGCGAGCGGACCGTGCTCAAGCAGCAGCCGGTGCTCGGCGACTACGACCCCGCCCGCTACGAGCAGCGCCGCGAGTGGGCGACCGCCGAGGACGGCACGCGCATCCCGCTGTCGCTGGTCTGGCGGAAGGACGCGGCGGCGCCCGACGAGGCCCCCGCGCCGCTCCTGCTCTACGGCTACGGGTCCTACGAGGCGAGCATCGACCCGGGCTTCTCGATCGCGCGGCTCTCGCTGCTCGACCGCGGCGTGGTCTTCGCCATCGCGCACGTCCGCGGCGGCGGCGAGATGGGGCGCTCCTGGTACGAGGAGGGCAAGACCCTCGCCAAGCGCACCACCTTCACCGACTTCGTCGACTCCGCCCGGCACCTCGTCGAGGCCGGCTTCACCACGCCCGAGCGCCTCGTCGCGCAGGGCGGCTCGGCCGGCGGCCTGCTGATGGGCGCGGTCGCGAACCTCGCCCCGGAGGCCTTCGCCGGGATCCTGGCGCAGGTGCCGTTCGTGGACGCGCTGACCTCGATCCTCGACCCGTCGCTGCCGCTGACCGTGATCGAGTGGGACGAGTGGGGCGACCCGCTGCACGACCCCGAGGTCTACGCCTACATGAAGTCGTACTCGCCGTACGAGAACGTGCGCGAGGGCGTCCGGTATCCGCGGATCCTCGCGACGACGAGCCTCAACGACACCCGCGTGCTCTACGTGGAGCCGGCCAAGTGGGTCGCCCGGCTGCGCGAGGTCGGCGCACCGGCACTGCTCAAGATCGAGATGACGGCCGGGCACGGCGGCGTGAGCGGGCGCTACGAGCGCTGGCGCGAGGTGGCGTTCGAGTACGCCTGGATCCTGGACGTGCTCGGGCTGGCGGAGGAGACCCGCTCCTGAGCCGGGGATCCGGATCGGGTGGGCGCGCCGCAAGCCCCACCGGCGCGTCGATCGCGCCGCGTAAGGTTCGGGGTGCCGACCGAGGGGAAGTGCAGAGATGAGCGCAGGACTGTCGATCGACCGGGCCGCGGCCTGGGTCGCCGATCAGCGGTGGTACGCGAGCAAGGGGCGCCGCCCCGAGCTGGAGATCCGGGGCGAGTGGCGCCTGGAGCGCGGTGACGGCGACGTCGTCGTGCACCTCGTCATCGACCGGGCCGGCTCGAGCCCGGTGCTGTACCAGGTGCCGGTGACGGTGCGCTCGGCGCCCGTCGCGGGCCTCGAGGACGCGCTGATCGAGAGCGACGGCACCCGCTACGTCTACGACGGACCCCGCGACCCGCTGTTCGCGCGGGCGCTCTTCGAGCTGATCGCCGACGGCGGCTCCTCCGACACGGAGGGCGCCCAGGGCGGCGCCCGCGCCGAGGGACACCGCCAGCCCGGCGCCGTGATCGGCGCGTTCGCGTCGTCGCGGATCCTCAGCGGCGAGCAGTCGAACACCTCGATCATCGTGCAGACCACCGCGGAGGACGGCTCGGCCGGCACCCCCGTGATCGTCAAGGTCTTCCGTGCGCTGCACCACGGCGAGAACCCGGACGTCACCGTGCAGTCGGCGCTGAACGCGGCGGGCAGCACGCTCGTCCCGCCGGTGATCGGCAACGTCACCGGCGAGTGGGACGACCGCGGCGAGCCGACCGGCCGCGCCTTCGGCCACCTCGCCTTCGCGCAGGAGTTCCTGCCGGGCGTCGAGGACGCCTGGCGCGTCGCGCTCGAGGCCGTCGCCGGCGACACCGATTTCACCGGGCCGGCGCGTGAGCTCGGCCTGGCGACCGCGCAGGTGCACTCCACCCTCGCCGAGGTGATGCCGACCGAGGACGCGACGCCCGAGGTCGTGCAGCGGATGATCGCGACCATGCGCCGCCGGCTGCGGATCGCCTCCTCCGAGGTGCCCGTCATCGCCGAGGACGCCGACGCGATCGACGCGGTCTTCCAGGCGGCCGAGCAGGCCCCGTGGCCGCGGCTGCAGCGCATCCACGGCGACTACCACCTCGGCCAGGTTCTGGCCGTGCCCGGCCGCGGCTGGGTCCTGCTGGACTTCGAGGGCGAGCCGCTGCGGCCGATGCACGAGCGGCTGCTGCCGGACATCGCACTGCGCGACGTGGCCGGGATGCTCCGCTCCTTCGACTACGCGGCGGGCGCGCACGAGCAGGCGTCCCCGGGCGACTCCCGGGCCACCTGGGCGCTGGCCAGCCGCCGCGCCTTCCTCGAGGGCTACACCGAGGAGGCGGGCGACGCGGTCACCGCGCACCGCGCCGTCCTGGACGCCTTCGAGCTCGACAAGGCCATCTACGAGGCCATCTACGAGGCGCGCAACCGCCCCGAGTGGCTGTCGATCCCGGTGACCGCGGTGCAGCGGCTCGTCGGACGCTCGTAGGGTGCAGGTATGACCGCACGCGACGAGACCAGCGACGCCCCCGACTCCGCCAGCCACGAGGACGGGCCGCTCGACCCGCTGAGCGACTTCAGCATCCCCGGCGACACCGACCTGCACGTGGACGGCGACGCCTACGGCGCCGACGGCCGGAAGGTCGCGGAGCCCTCCGAGGACGACTCGGCCGAGTAGCTCCGCAAGGGGCGTATCGGGGCCCGCCCTCACCCCATGCTGGTCGAGTAGCCCCGCAGGGGCGTATCGAGACCCACCATCACCCGCACTCCCGGCGACAGCGGATCTCGATACGCCCGCTCCGCGGGCTACTCGATCAGCATGAGGGGCCGCTCCGCGGACTGCTCCATGACATGCGGGCCCGCTCCGCGGACTGCTCCATCACATGCGGGCCCGCTCCGCGGGCAGCTCCAATCATTGGCAGAAACGCCTCATGTTGGTCGAGTAGCCCCGCAGGGGCGTATCGAGACCCACCATCACCCGCACTCCCGGCGATGGTGGATCTCGATACGCCCGCTCCGCGGGCTACTCGATCAGCATGAGGGGGCCGCTCCGCGGGCGCCTCGATCAACAGGGGCGGCCCGCAACGCGGGCTGCTCGACTAACTTGGGTGGCGCGCAGCGCGGGCTGCTCGATCGGCAGGTGCTCTCGGGCCGGCGGCTCAGCCGCCCATCTCGGGCTCGGCGTAGGAGGCGAGGGTCGAGCCGGCGGCGGCGCAGCCGACCCCGAGGTCGGACTGCAGGGTGCTCCACTCCGGTGAGGACGGGTCGTACGTCCATCGGCCGGCGGCCGCCTGGGCGTCCTGCAGGTAGGTCCGGATGCCGGAGGACGCGGCGGAGACGCCGGTCTCGTCCGGCTCCGGGTTCTGCATCCGCACCGTCTGGAGCTGGAAGGCCTGCCGCTCGAGGAACACCTGGTACGCCTCGTCCGAGACGTCGCCGCGGTCGTGGAACCACTGCATGGTCCAGCCGATGCTGAGCAGCGAGCTGTAGCGGCCGCAGACGTAGGACACGCTGGTGTCCTGCTCGCCCGGGACGGTGCCGCGGGCCGTCGGCTCGACCGTCACCGTGACGGTCGGCGCCGGGGTCTGCGCCTCAGCGCCGCCCCCGCTCGTGCAGCCCGCCAGCGCGACGGCAGCGACGGCCAGGCCGAGAGCGGTCGCCACGAGTCGAGACGCGATCGGTCGTCGGATGTGCAGTGTGTCCCCCATGCGCCGACCCTACCGGGCGACCGGCGCCGCAGGTCGTCAGCGCCGCAGGTCGTCAGCGCACCGGCGCGAGCGGCGCGACCGCGGGTCCCTCCAGCACCGACCCGTCGGCGGCGAAGCGCGAGCCGTGCAGGGGGCAGTCCCAGCTGCGCTCGGCGTCGTTCCAGGTGACGACGCCGCCCAGGTGCGGGCAGACCGCCGAGACCGCGCAGCGGCGGCCCTCGACCGTCGAGACGGCCACGGGCTGCAGGCCGTCGCGGGCGAGCGCGCCGTGCCCCTCCTCCGGCACCACGTCCACCGAGCGCGGCGCGCGCAGGGCCGACCAGTAGCCGCGGGCGTACCAGGCGCCGACCGCGGCGAGCGCTCCGGCCCCCTCCGCCATCACCCGGGGCAGCGTCGGGCGGCGGTGCAGGACCTTCGCCCACGGCGGCGTCTCGCCCCTCGAGTCGCCGACGAGCGTCAGCGCCGCCTGCACCGCGTTGGTCATCCCCCACTTGTCGTAGCCCGAGGCGAAGAAGATCCGCCCGCGGCCGCGCGGCAGCCAGCCGACGAACGGCACCCGGTGGAACGCCTCGTAGTCCTGCGCGCTCCACTGCGCGATCGGCTCGGCACCGGGGAAGGAGCGGCGGGTCCAGGCGATCAGGTCGTCGACGCTCTCCTGCGTCCGCGCCCTCCGGCCGACCACGTGGCCGTTGCCGCCGATCAGCAGCAGCCGCTCCCCGTCCCGCTCCACGTCGCGGATCGAGCGCGAGGGCCCGTCGACGGAGAGGTACATGCCGTCCGGGATCGTCTCGGCACCGCGGAAGGCCACCGCGTAGGGGCGCAGGGCGACCTGCTTGGCGAAGTAGAGCCCGCGGTCCAGGATCGGGGTGCCGGTGAGCAGGTAGGCCCGCTCGCCGGTCACCTCGCCGGCGCTGGTCCGCACGCGGACGGGCGCGGAGGCGCGCAGCCCGAGCGCACGGACGCCCTGCACAAGCACGCCGCCCGCGGCCCGGAAGTCGGCGGCGAGCGCCGTCAGCACCGCCATCGGATCGAACTCGGCCTGGTCGTCGAGCGCCACGGCGGCGGTGCTCGGGAAGGGCGTGTCGAGCGAGCCGACGAGGCGGGTGGCCAGGCCGAAGCGGCGGGCCGTCTCGTGCTCGCGCAGCACCGCGTCCACGCCGTCGGGGGTCTGGGCGTAGCTGTAGGCGGTGCGGCGCTGCACGGGGACGCCGGCCTCGCGGAGGTAGTCGACGAGCCAGGTGAAGCCCGCGAGGTTGGCGGCGACGTAGGCCCGGGTGACCGCGGGGGTGCTGCGGGCCGCGATCTTCGACAGGTGCGTCCCCTGCAGGAGGCTGAGCTTCGCCGTGCTGCTGCCGGTCGCGACCGCGCCGACCTCGCGGGCCTCGAGGACGAGGACGCGGCGGCCGCCGCGCTGGAGCAGGAGCGCCGTCACCAGCCCCGAGAGGCCGGCTCCCACGATCACGTCGTCGTAGTGCGCGCCCGGCACGAACGCGTCGCCCGGGATCGGAGCGGCGTCCTGCCGCCAGAGCGAGGTCCGCTCGATCGCCGGCACGTCGATTCGCTTCATCGGGTCTCCCTGCACTCGGGCCGCGGAGGGCGGCTCGGACCGACGCTACGCGCGGCGGCCGGACCCGTCAGGGTGTTGACAGCGCGCGCGGCCGTCGGCCGCGGCTCAGAGCCAGCCCCAGCGCTTGAACAGCCGGTGCAGGACCACGCTCGAGGCGACCATCAGCCCGAGCGCCGCCGGGTAGCCCCAGGCGAGGTGCAGCTCGGGCATCGCATCGAAGTTCATGCCGTAGACGCTGGAGATCATGGTCGGCGCGAAGAAGATGGCGGCCCAGGCGGAGATCCGCTTGACCTCGTCGTTCTGCTGGTTGCCCGCCTCCGCGAGCTTCTTCATGTCCTCGTTCTGGCGCTGCGCGACCAGCGTGGCGTTCACCGCGAGGATCTCGCGGAGGGTCGTCCGGAAGCCCTCGACGCGCTCGTCGACCACGGCGACGTGGTCGGCGACGTCGCGGAGGTAGCGGCGCAACTCGACGTCCTCGCGGAAGACGTCGAAGTCGGTGACCAGCCGCCCGAGCATGCCGGTCAGCGGACGGGTCGCCCGCTGGAAGTCGAGCACCTCCTGGGAGAGCTCGTAGATGCGCCGGGACACCGCGGGGTCCCCCTCGAAGACCTGCGCCTCGATCTCGTCGATGTCGTTCTCGAGGCCGGCGACGACCGGGGCGTACTGGTCGACGACCGCGTCGAGGATCGCGTAGAGGACCGCCACCGGGCCCTTGCGCAGCAGCTCGGGGTCGGCCTCCATCCGGCGCCGGACCAGGGAGAGGTCGGGCTTCTCGGAGTGGCGGACCGTGACGACGAAGTTCGGCCCCACGAAGAGGTGCAGCTCGCCGAAGTCGACCTCCTCGCGCTGATCCGCGTAGCTCGCGGCCCGCAGCACCACGAACATGTCGCTGCCGTAGCGCTCGAGCTTGGGCCGCTGGTGCGCGCTGATCGCGTCCTCGATCGCGAGCGGGTGCATCGAGAACTCGTCCTCGAGGGCCGCCAGCTCGGCCTCGGTCGGACGGTAGAGGCCGATCCAGGCCATCGCGTCCGGCAGCTTCTGCAGGGCGGCGAGCGCCTCCGGGATGCTGTGCGGCGAGACGACGCGCCGGCCGTCCTGGTAGATCGCGTTGTCGACGGTGCTCCGGCGGACCGGCTCCTCCTCGGGGCGGATCCGCTCGATCGGGCTGGTGTCCTCGGCGGCGGCGCGGGTGCGCGAGCCGAGACCGAGGAGGGTCGAGGGCACTCGGGGCAGCTTCACGCGGGGCCTCCTTCGATCGACCGACGACCCATTCTGCACCCGCGGGTGAACGGGAGGTGTCCGGCGCCGACGGCTCGGGCGGCGTCCGGTGTCGGAGCCGCTCAGTAGCCTGGAGGGGCACGACAGGGAGCGCCACCGCACACCCGCAGACCCCGCGAAAGGACGGTCGTGAAGCTCCTGCACACCTCCGACTGGCACATCGGCCGCACCTTCCACGGCCACTCGAGCGTCGCCGCGCTCGGCGTCGTGCTCGACGCACTCGTCGAGACGGTGCGCTCCGATGTGGTCGACGTCGTCCTGATCTCCGGCGACGTCTTCGACTCCGCGGTGCCGGCGGCCGAGCACTACACCCTGCTCACCCGCACGCTCGAGGCGATCCGCGCGGCCGGCGCCGAGGTCGTGCTGACCAGCGGCAACCACGACTCCCCCGCCCGGCTGGGCTTCCAGGCCGGGCTGCTGCGCGGCTCCGGCGTGCACGTGCTCACCGATCCCGAGGCGTACGCCGAGCCGGTCGTCCTCCGCGACGGGAGCGGGCTCGAGGTCGGCGTCTACGGCATCCCCTACCTCGAGCCGGCCCTCTACCGGCACCGGCACCCGGACGAGTCGCTGCGCCGGCACGAGGACGTCCTCGCCTTCGCGATGCGCCGCATCCGCGCGCACGCCGAGGCGGCCGGGCGGCGCTGGGTGGTGCTCGCGCACTGCTTCGCCGTCGGCGCCCCGGCCGGCACGGTCGAGCGCGACATCACGGCCGGCGGGATCGACTACGTCTCGGTCGACCACTTCGCCGCGGCCGACTACGCGGCGCTCGGGCACATCCACGGGCGCGCGACCCTGCTGCCGAACGTGCGCTACTCCGGCGCTCCGCTGCACTACTCCTTCGGCGAGGCCTCGAAGCCGCGCGGCGGCTGGCTGGTCGAGCTCGGCGCCGACGGGCTCGGCGAGGTGTCCTGGTCGGCGCTGCCCGTGCCGCGGCGGCTCAGCGTGATCGAGGGACGGCTGGACGAGCTGCTGAGCGACCCGTCGCTCGCCGAGTACGAGCCGGACTGGGTCTCGGCGGTGCTGACCGACGAGGTCCGCCCGCTCGACGCGATGGCGCGGCTGCAGTCCCGGTTCCCCGGCTGCGCGACGCTCGAGCACCGGCCCCCGCACGCGGCGGTCGACGAGCGGCGCTACGCCGAGCGGATCCGCGGGCGCAGCGACGTCGAGGTGATCGACGACTTCCTCGCGCACGTCCGCGGCGGGCACGGCGCGAGCGAGACCGAGCGCGCGCTCGCGCTCGACGCGCTGGCGCAGGTCGACGCCGAGGCGCTGCGGTGAGGATCCGCCGCCTCTCCTTCGCCGGGCTCGGCCCCTTCCGCGCGGAGCAGGAGATCGACTTCGACCGCCTGGAGGACGTCGGGATCTACCTGATCGCCGGGCGCACCGGCGCCGGCAAGTCGACGATCCTCGACGCGATCAGCTTCGCCCTCTACGGCTCGGTGCCGCGCTTCGACGGCACGGCCTCCCGCCTGCGCAGCGATCACAGCGCCCCCGAGGACGAGACCTTCGCCGAGCTCGACTTCGAGGCGGCCGGCCGGCTCTACCGGGTGCGCCGCTCGCCGGAGTACGAGCGGCCGGCCAAGCGCGGCGGCGGCACCACGCGCCAGGCGGCGAAGGTCGCGCTGCTCGAGCACGTCGGCGGCGAGTGGCGGGGCCTGTCCTCCAGCGCGCGGGAGACGGGAGCCGACATCGGCCGGATCGTCGGCCTGACCAAGGACCAGTTCCTCCAGGTGATCCTGCTGGCGCAGAACCGCTTCCACGAGTTCCTGCTCGCGAAGAACGACGACCGCCAGCGGCTGCTGCGCACCCTCTTCGCGACGGAGCGCTACGACCTGCTGCGCCGGCGGCTCGTCGAGCAGCGGCAGGAGAGCGGAACGGCGCTCGAGGAGGAGCGCGCGGCCGTGACGGCGCTGGCCGACGAGGCCGTCCGGCTCACCGGTGACGAGGAGCCGGCGCCGACACCGCCCGATGCGGAGTGGTTCCGCGCCCTGGTGACCCGGCTCGACGCTCCCCTCGCGCTCGCCCGCGACGAGGTGGCGGAGGCCGACGCCGCGTTCCGCGCGGCCGAGACCGCCCGGGACGAGACGCGGCTGGTGAAGCGGGCGCAGGACCGCCGCCGGAGCGCGCTGATCGAGGCCGAGGAGCTCGCGGTCGCCGAGTCGCTCGTCGTCCGGGAGCGCGAGCGGATCGAGCGGGCCCGACGGGCCGAGGGTGTGCTGCCGCTGCTGAAGGGCGCGCGCTCGGCGGGCGAGAGGGCCACCGCCGCCGACCGGAGCCGCGACAGCGCCGCCGTGGCCTTCACGACCGCTTTCGACGAGCCCGCGGACCGGGCCGCCGCCGCCCGGGCCGCCGAGCGCCTGGCCGCGACGCTGGGAGCGCTGACCGAGGCTCTCGCCGACGAGCGCACGCTGCCCGAGGCGATCCGCCTCGCCGAGCGCACCGTGACGGCGCGGGAGCGGTCCACCGCGGCACTGGCGGTGCTCGATCGCGACCTGCGGGCGCTGCCCGCCCTGCTCGACGCGCTCTCCGCGGAGGAGGACGCCCTCGCGCCGGACGCGTCGGCGCTGCCGGCCCGCACCGAGGAGCTGGCCGCGCTCGAGCGCCGGATCCGCGCCGCCGCCGAGCGCGCGAGCGCCGCGACCGCGCTCGATCGCCTCCGCTCCGCCCACGCCGAGGCGGCCCGGGCGCACGGCGTCCGTGCCGCTGAGCACACCGAGCTGGTCGCCCGCCGCTTCGCGGGCTTCGCCGGCGAACTGGCCGGAGCGCTCGTCCCCGGCGACCCCTGCCCCGTCTGCGGCTCCTGCGAGCACCCGCGCCCCGCCGAGCACGGCGAGCTGCCGCCCGTCGGCACCGGCGAGATCGAGAAGGCGCGCACCGCCGTCGACCGCGCCGCCGCCGCGATGGACGCCGCCCGCGAAGCCGAGAGCGCCGGCGCGCTCGCCCTGGCGGCCCTCGAGGAGCGGGCCGGCGCCACGACCGCCGAGGAGCTGCAGTCCGCCCGCGCCGAGGCCGAGATGCGGCTCACCGCGTCCCGGAGCGCCGCGACGCGGCTCGAGGAGCTGCGGCGCGAGCGGTCGGACCTCCGTGTCCGGAGCGAGGATCTCGCGGCCGCACTCGAGACCGCCCGCGCCGAGCACCAGCGCCTCAGCTCCGACGCCGCCCTCGCCGCCGAGGCGCTGCGCCTCCTGCGCGAGCGGATCGACGCCCACCGCGACGGCGCCGTCAGCATCGCCGACCGCGTCGCGGCCCTCACCGCGCAGCGCCGCCTGGCCGAGGCGCTCGTCGAGGCCGAGGACGTGGCGACCACCCGCCGCGAGGCGGCCGAGGCCGCCGAGGTCCAGCTCGCCGAGGTGATCGCCGACCGCGGCTTCGCGAGCGCTGACGACGCCGAGTCCGCCGCCCTCACCTCGGGCGAGCGCGCCCGCGCCGAGGCCGTGGTCGCCGAGCACGAGCGCCGCCGCAGCGCCGTCGACTCGGTGCTGGCCGACCCCGAGCTGGCCGGCCTGCCGACCGCCCCCGTCGATCTCGCCGCCGCGGAGGAGGACGCTGGCGCCGCCTCCGCCCGCCGCGACGAGGCCCGCTCGCGGCACTCGGTGCTCGAGCACCGCGCCGCCCGGCTCGCCGAGCTGGCGGGCCGCGCCGAGGAGCGACTGGCGACTCTCGATGAGCGCCTGCGCCGGCACGAGGAGCTGCGCGCCCTCGCCGAGACGATCGACGGCCGTGGGCAGAACACCCGCCGGATGGACCTCGAGGCCTTCGCCCTCGCCGGCCGGCTGGAGGAGATCGTCGCCGCCGCGAACCTGCGGCTGAACGCGATGACCAGCGGCCGCTACGCCCTCGTGCACGACGACTCGCTCGCCTACCGCGGCGCCGCCTCCGGTCTCGGGATCGACGTGCTCGACGCCTTCACCGGCGCCCGCCGGCAGCCCGCGTCGCTCTCCGGCGGCGAGACGTTCCTCGCCTCGCTCGCTCTCGCCCTCGGCCTGGCCGACGTGGTCACGATGCAGTCCGGCGGCGTCTCGCTCGAGACGATGTTCATCGACGAGGGCTTCGGCTCGCTCGACGCCGAGACCCTCGAGACCGCGCTCGGCACCCTCGACGCGCTCCGCTCGGGCGGGCGCACCATCGGCCTGATCAGCCACGTCGACGCGATGCGCGAGCGGCTGCCGACCGGGCTGAAGGTCGTCGTCAGCGACCGCGGAGACAGCAGGATCCTCACGGCGTGACGGAGCGACCCGCTAGGGTCGTCGGCAGTGACACGGGGTGCCCACCAGGGCTGAGATGAGACCCGTCGAACCTGATCTAGTTCGTACTAGCGAAGGGATGTCGCGAATGAGCATTCGCACGCCTGCCCACCCGACCCTCCTCGACGGCGCGGCCGTCGCCCGAGACCTCAGCGAGCTGCGCCGCACCGCGCCGCTCGTCCAGTGCATCACCAACGCGGTGGTCACCGGCTTCACCGCCAACAGCCTGCTGGCGCTCGGCGCGAGCCCCGCGATGTGCGATCTGCCCGGCGAGGCCGGCGTCTTCGCCGGCATCGCCTCCGCGACGCTGGTGAACCTCGGCACCCCGCACGCGGAGCAGCGGGACGGCGCCCGCGAGGCCGTCGCGGCGGCGAGCGCGGCCGGCACCCCCTGGGTGCTCGACCCGGTCGCCGTCGGCCCGCTGCCGGTGCGCACCGCGCTCGCGGCGGAGCTGCTCGAGGCGCGACCCGCGATCATCCGCGGCAACGCCTCCGAGATCCTCGCCCTCGCCGGCCTCGGCGCGGGTGGTCGCGGAGTCGACGCCGTCGACGGCCCGGAGGAGGCGCTGGAGGCCGCGAACGCACTCGCCCGCCGCTCAGGAGCCGTCGTCGCCGTCTCGGGAGCCGTCGACGTCGTCACCGACGGCGAGCGCGTCGTCCGCGTCACCGGCGGGCACCCGCTGCTCACCCGCGTCACCGGCGGCGGCTGCGCGCTGGGCGCCGTGATGGCCGCCTTCCTCGGCGTGCCGGGCTCCGACCCGCTCGGAGCTGCGGTCGCCGCCTCCGTGGTCTGGGGGCTCGCCGCTGAGCGCGCCGCCGAGACCGCCGCCGGCCCCGGCACGTTCGCGGTCGGCCTCCTGGACGCTCTCGCCGCACTCACTGCCGACGAGGTCGAGAGCGGAGCGCTGATCGCATGATCGACCTCTCGCTCCAGCTCGTCACCGACACCCGCCTCTGCGGTCCGCGCGGAGTCCCGGCCGTCGTCGCCGCGGCCGTCGCCGGCGGCGTCCGCGTCGTCCAGGTCCGCGACCACGAGGCGACCGCCGCCGAGCTCGTCGCCCTGACCTGCGCCGTCGCCGCCGTCCTCGACGAGCGCACGACCCTGCTGGTCGACGACCGCGTCGACGTCGTCCTCGCCGCCCGCCTGGCCGGCGCCCGCGTCGACGGCGTGCACGTCGGCCAGTCCGATCTCCCGGTCCTCGCCGCGCGCAGCATCCTCGGCGTCGGCGCGGTGATCGGGCTGACGGCGAACACCCCGGCCCACCTCGCCGCCGCGCACGCCCTGCCCGCCGGCACCGTCGACTACCTCGGCGTCGGAGTGATCCGGGCGACGGCGACCAAGCCCGACCACCCGGTCCCGCTCGGCATCGACGGCTTCGCCGCCCTCGCCGCCGCGACGCCGCTCCCCTGCGTCGCCATCGGCGGCGTCACGTCCGACGACGCCGCGGCCCTGCGTCGCGCCGGCGCGGCCGGTCTCGCGATCGTCTCGGCGATCTGCGCGGCCGACGATCCGGAGTCCGCGGCCCGCGCCTTCCGGGCGGAGTGGGACCGATGAGCGCCGCGCTCCCGCAGCCCCGCCCGATCCCCCGGGTCCTCAGCATCGCCGGCACCGACCCGACCGGCGGTGCCGGCATCCAGGCCGACCTCAAGTCGATCGGCGCGCTCGGCGGCTACGGGATGGCCGTGGTCACCGCGCTCGTCGCGCAGAACACCCGCGGCGTGCACTCGATCCACCTGCCGCCCGCCGCCTTCCTCCGCGAGCAGCTCGACGCGGTCAGCGACGACGTCGAGATCGACGCCGTGAAGATCGGCATGATCGCGAACGCCGAGCTGGGCGGGATCATCGCCGCCTGGCTGGACGACGTCCGCCCGCCGCTCGTCGTCGTCGACCCGGTGATGGTCGCGACCAGCGGCCACCGCCTGCTCGACCCCGAGGCGGAGGAGGCGGTCCGCGCGCTCGTCCGCCGTGCCGGCCTGGTCACCCCCAACCTCCCCGAGCTGGCCGTGCTCGCCGGAGCGGAGCCGGCCGTCGACTGGTCCGCCGCGCTCGAGCAGGCCCGCTCCGTGGCCCGGGATCTCGGCACCGCGGTCCTGGTGAAGGGCGGGCACCTCGACGGCCCGGCGACGCCGGACGCGATCGTCACTCCGGACGGCGGCGTGCGCGAGGTGCCGGGCGAGCGCGTCGCCACCCGCAACACCCACGGCACCGGCTGCTCGCTCTCCTCCGCGATGGCGACGCTCCTCGCCGGTGGCGGGACGACTCCGGACACCCTCACTCAGGCGCTGATCGAGGCCAAGGACTGGCTGAACGGGGCCCTCCGCGGGGCCGACGCACTCCGGGTGGGCAGCGGCAACGGTCCGATCGACCACTTCCACCGCCTGCGCGCCCCGGCGTTCTGCGAGCGGATGTGGACCGCGACGGAGCAGCTCCGCGCCGAGATCGACGCGCTGCCGTTCGTCACGGCGCTCGGCGACGGCTCCCTCGCCCGCGACGACTTCGAGTGGTACCTCGAGCAGGACGCGCTCTACCTCACCGAGTACGCCCGGGTCCTCGCGGTCGCGGCGCAGCGCGCGCCGAGCACCGCCGAGCAGGTCTTCTGGGCGGAGTCCTCGGCCTCGGCTCTGGCGGCGGAGGCGCAGCTGCACCGCGACCGCCTCGGCGAGCGGACGGCGACGGCGTCCCCCGTCACCCGCGGCTACGTCGACCACCTGCTCGCGGTCGGCACGAGAGGGAGCTACGGCGAGATCGTCGCCGCGCTGCTGCCCTGCTTCTGGCTCTACGCGGGCATCGGCGAGCGCCTCGCCGCGGCGAACCGGCCCGGGCACCCCTACGCGGACTGGCTCGTCACCTACGCGGATCCTGCCTTCGCCGTCGCGACCGAGCGCGCGATCGCTATCACCGAGGCGGCCGCCGCCCGCGGCACGAACACGGAACGCGCCGCCATGGGCGACGCGTTCCTGCGCTCGAGCCTCTTCGAGCGCGACTTCTTCGCGGCTCCGCTCAGCCGATCGCCTCGCGGAGGACGTGCATGAGCGCGTCCAGCTGAACCGTGTCGGCCGAGGCGACCTCGGCGTCCGCGCCGTCGAGCGCGCGGGCGGCGAGGCCGGCCTTCGCGTCGATCAGCTCGGCGATCTTCGCGTCGATCGTGTGCGCTGCGATGATGCGCCAGGCCGTGACCGGCTCCTCCTGGCCGATGCGGTGCACGCGGTCGATCGCCTGCGTCTGCTCGGCCGAGGTCCAGGACAGCTCGGCCAGGACGACGTTGGACGACGCCTGCAGGTTGACGCCGACGCCCGCCGCGGTGAGCGAGCAGACCGCGACCGAGACGTCGGGGTCCTCGTTGAAGGCGTCGATCTGCGACTGGCGGAACGTCGCCGACTGGTCCCCGCGGATCGAGACCGAGGTGAGATCGCGCTTCTCGAAGGTCTCCTCCGCCTGGTCCATCACGTCGATGTGCTTGGCGAAGAAGACCACCTTGCCGACCGAGCGGGCCAGCTGCGAGGCGTAGTCGGCGGCGAGCGCCGCCTTGGCCTGGCCGATCCGGCGCACCATCGTGAAGACGTTCTCGCCGGTCTTGGCCGACTTCGACTCCTCGAGCTCGCTCTGCGCGACGATGCGGACGAAGCGCTCGCGCTCGTCGTCGTCGAGCTCGTGCGTGATCGACGCGGTGACGGCCTTGTAGCGCTGCAGCATCCGGGCGCCGAGCTCGCGCTCCGCCTTCTGGATCGAGCGGCCGAGGTCGTCGTCCAGCTCGACCGGCAGGTCGACGATCCGCTTCGAGGGCAGGTCCGCGGCGACGTCGATCTTCTTCCGCCGGACGATGCCGAGGTCGATGACCGCCTCGCGCGCCTCCGGGTAGAAGGCCGTGTCGGCGGGGGTGAGCCCCGTGTCCTCGAGCCGGCCCATCAGCTCGGGCCCGGGCTTGGTCTCGTCGATCCAGCCCAGGAAGCGCCAGATCGCGCGGAAGTCGTCCACGTCGTTGATCAGCGGCGTTCCCGTGAGGGCGATCATCAGCGGGTCGTGGCCCGGCGTCGTCTCGCGGATCTTCGCGGCCAGCGCCAGGACGCTCTGCGAGCGCTGCGAGCGGAGGTTCTTGATGAAGTGCGCCTCGTCGACGACCATGCCGCGGAAGCCGAGGCTGCCGAGCCAGCCGATGTGCCGGTCGAGGATGTCGTAGTTGACGATCACGACGTCGGCGAACGCGTCGAGCGTGCCGCCGTCGCCGTGGATGACGGTGGCGCGGCGCTGCGGCGTCCAGCGCTCGACCTCGCGCGCCCAGTTCATCTTCACGACGTTGGGCACCACGGCCAGCAGCGGGTAGGAGCCGGTGACGGACGCGGCGAGGAGGCTCTGCGCCGTCTTGCCCAGGCCCGGCTCGTCGGCGAGCAGGAAGCTGCGGTGCCCCTCGCGCGCGCCCTCGATGAAGCGCGCCTGGTGCGGCATCAGGTCGCGACCGCGCGGCGTCACCCGGTCGATCTTCGGCGGCTCGGGCAGCTCCATGCTGGCGGCGCGGCCGCCGGCGCCGTACTCGAACGCCTTGAAGAGCGGACCGAGCAGCTCCCAGTCGTCGAGGCGGCGGCGGGCGGGGGTGGGCGCGCTGGCGATCGAGAAGTCCGGCGGGAGGAAGGGGTTGGCGAGCTGGCGGGCGCGCACCGACGGCGGCACGACCTGGTTGACCGGCACCTCCGGCTTGGGCTCCGGCTCGGTCACGATCAGCAGCTCGTCGGGGCTCAGCTCGGCGCCGGCCTCCAGCAGCCAGTCGCGGCGCAGCTTCTGCGCGGCCGCGGTGATGCCGGCCTCCGACTCGAGCAGGGCGATCAGGCTGGTGTCGCGTGCGGCGGTCTTCGCGAGGATGGTCGCGATGCCGTCGAGGCGCTTCATCTCCTCCGCGCGCTGCGAGTCGCTCAGCTCGGTGTCGCTCTTCACCCGCTTGCGCTCCTCGCGCATCAGCAGGGCGATGACGAGGAACTTCGTGCGATTGGTCGGCCCGACCTTGCCGGTCTGGGCCTTCGCCTCGACCTCGCGCACGCGACGGGCGAGGATCGGGATGATCCCGGAGTTGTCGACGCCGCGCGGGCGCGAACGCGGGCGGGTGCCCGGGCTCGCGTTCGTCGTACGACGCGACTGACCGGACTGACGCTGGCCGCTGCGAGCCATGCTCCTCCTCGACGTGGACGGGGGCGGAGGAGGGGTTCCCGCGCTCTACCGTCGCATTGCACTGTGCGTGTCTTGCGTGCTGTGCGGGTCTTGCCCGCACTGCGTGTGTTGCACTGGCCGCGTCACGCCTGGGACGAGACGGGCACCGATGCACTCGGTGGCCGTCGGGAGCTCCGAGCAACGGGTCTGAGACCCGGTCGCAGCATCCCCGGCGTGCGGGCGCGCGTCGAGTCTACTCCTCAGCGCCGGATCGGCCGCACCCCCGCGCCTCCGGGCGCGTTCAGCAGTCCCGGGATCACTCGGCGACGCGCACCCGGATGATCAGGCCCGCGGCGACGACCAAGCCGACCGCGGCGAGGTGCAGCGAGGACCAGACGGCGTCCGGGAACGAGAACGGGAAGACCGGGTTCCAGAGCACGACGATCGGCGCGAGCCCGATCAGCCAGTAGTAGGCCTTCGCCTGGATGGCGAACCAGCCGATGACGGCCGCGAGGATCGCCACCGGGTAGCGCACGAAGTCGTAGGCGTCGCCGCCGACCAGCGCGAGCCCCGCGAGCAGGATGATCGCCTCGAGGATCCCCGGCGCCAGCGCCATCCGCGCGCTCGAGCGGGACGGGTAGCGGGCGGTCGTGCCGCCGCGCGGGGGGCCGGACTTCTTGGCGTTCACCCGTCGATCGTACGGGGCGGTCCCGACCGCTCCGCTGTGGAAGCCTGCACGGGCCCGTTCGGCTCCCGCCCCTCGCGCGAACCGACCCGGACCGGGCGCACGCCCGCGCACGGGCACCAGTCCGCGTCCACTCGCGGAGCCACGCCCCCGCGCCGTCACCAACAGACCCGGATCGGGTCCCGACCCACCCTCGGGCCCCAGCAGCTGTCCGTTCGGCCTCCTCGCTCCGTGCGAATCGACCCGTACGGGGCGCGAGTGCGCCCGCAGACCCCATCGAGCGTCGACTCAACGGCTCGCGGCCCCGCTCGTGAGCGAACGGACGCGAATCGGGTCCGGACAGGCCGGCACAGCCCAGCGCGGGTCCACTCGACCTCCGCACCCCGATCGAGACGACGCGAAACGGGTGCCGACGCGTTCACGGATCACAGTGTGCGTCGTCTCGCGGGCGGATACCCCCGCCGGGTATCGGCGCTCCGGCGTAAACTGTGCGGGTGATCGAGGATCTGAAGAAGCGCTCCCTGCACCGCGCCCGCATCCTGGCGGGCCAGATGCGCGGCCTCGAGAAGGCCATCGAGAACGAGGACTACTGCGTCGACATCGTCACGCAGTCACTCGCCATCCAGAAGTCGCTCGGCTCGCTGAACAAGCTGATCGTCGAGAACCACCTGCGCACCCACGTCACCGCGATGTTCGACGAGGGCGGCGACGCGCGCGAGGCCGCTATCACCGAGCTCGTGAAGATCTTCGAACTCTCGAACAACCGCTCGTGACCGCGCTCACCGCCGTCCGCGGCGACATCACCCGCGAGCAGGTCGACGTGATCGTCAACGCCGCCAATTCGTCGCTGCTCGGCGGCGGCGGGGTCGACGGAGCGATCCACCGCGCGGGCGGCCCCGAGATCCTCGAGGAGTGCCGGCGCCTCCGGGCGGGCGACCTGCGCGACGGACTCCCCGCCGGCTCCGCGGTCGCGACCACCGCCGGCCGCCTGCCCGCCCGCTGGGTCGTGCACACCGTCGGCCCCGTCTACTCGCGGAGCGACGACCGCTCGGCCGTCCTCGCCTCCGCCTACACCGAGTCGATCCGCGTCGCCCGCTCCCTCGGCGCCCGCACCGTCGCGTTCCCCGCCATCTCCGCCGGCGTCTACGGCTGGCCGATGGCGAGCGCGGCGCGCATCGCCGTCGACTCCGTCCGGCTCGCCGCCGCCGAGGACGGCCTGGGCACCCTCGACGAGGTCCGCTTCGTGCTCTTCTCGGACGACGCCCTCGCCGCCTTCCGCGAGGCGCTCGGCTAGCTCGCCGTCCCGGCCGCGGCGCGAAGCCGAGCCACGGTTCGACGGGCAGTCACTCTTCCTCCACGAGCGGGAGGTCCAAGACATCGCGAGCCGATCCTCGATTGCACGAACTCCGCGCGTCTCGCCTCCCTGTTCGGCGGCCCTTCGCGAAAGAACACCAACTCCCCCGGCGTGAAGGGAAGCAAGTACTCGATGGCAGGTGGGCTGAGCGTGTGCGGTCGGTGCGGGAAGCGCCTGATCACGACGATGCAGCACGGACGCCCAGCGCTGAAGTGCACGAAGATCGTCAACGGTGACGGCGCCTGCGGAAGCATGGTGATCGGCCACGACGATCTGGAGACGTACGTCTTCGACGTGGTGATGAAGTCGCTCGACGAGAAGAACCCGCGCCTGCGCACGCGACTCGCAGAGCAGGACCCTGCCGACGACGCGAAGATCGCCCAGCTCGAAGCGCACCGCGACGACCTGCGCGATCAGAAGAGCCGAGCGGACGACCTCTTCATCCGCGGCGCGCTGTCCGAGCGTGAGCACGCGCAGCATGTCGAACGTGTGCGCGTGGAGACGGACGAGACGACGAGGCAGATCGACGCGCTCCTCGGAACCTCGATCATGACGGACGCACTCGCGGACGGCCTCGACTGGCGCAGTTGGTCCCCGGAGCGCCGCCGGAACTTCCTACGCGTGCTGATTCAGCGCGTCGAGGTGCACGAGTTCCCGAAGGGCATGGGCAGCTACGTGCGCCAGCGCTCAGGCGAGACGGTGGAGTCGTTCGCGGAGCGAAAGCTCGATCACCGAGATGCGCTGATGGGCCAGCGCGTCGTAATCGTCAGCTGACCTGCGCCTTCGCAACCCAGGGGAACATCCGCGTCATGAGATCTTGCACGTCTCGGTTCGTGGCATGGACGTCATTCTCGATCGCGGCCGAGACCCAAGGTGCCGCCTTTGGCACATCGAGCGTGTGGTCGAAGTCCTCCATCTCTCCGATACGAAGGACGTGGATCCCAAGCGCCTCTAGCTCACTGAGGAACTCGTTGGCTGCGCGGGTCGCCACTGCGTCGCGGATGGTAGACACCCCTCCATGTTTCACGATTTCCCAATCGCTGATGTTGCGTCGGAGCCAGCCACGAAATACGCCGAAGTTCGTCTGCAGTGATTCGGTCCAGTTCGCTCCGACTGCCTCAACCAGCGCGCGAACTTCTGATCGCTCCTGTATTAGATCAAAATCCGCAATCACTTTCACCTGAACATCTAGACTACGAAGAGCCTTGACGGGCTTTTGGAGATTCTGCTTCCCCCCTGTTGGAATAAACATCACCTCGGAAGCTCCGTACCGTCGTCCAAGTCGTGCCGCGTGCTCGTCAAGAGCCGCGGAGAAGAAACGGCAATCTGCGTCCCCCTCGCAGACCACCACCGTCTGGTGGAACAAACCGTCAAGCACGTTCGAGTAGCGAAGAGTCGGATCGCTCCACGCCTCCTCCACTTCGGTAGCGTCAAGCGTCGCGAAGCTCGATACATCAGTAGGGCGCGAGATACGAACGAACGACGCGGCCGTCGCGCGTGATTCCTCCATGATTCCTAGGACGAGATCCTTATCGTGCGTCGACAGGATGATTTGCAAATCTCGCTCACGTGCGATCCGAGCAATCCAGGCACCAAGCGCGCGCGCCTGCGCAGGATGAAGAAATGTCTCAGGCTCATCAAAAAGAAACACCTGTGCAGGATCGGTTATCAGGCGGAGAGCAATACCCGCAAAGGCCTTGATTCCGTCACCTTGGGATCCAAGGGGCGGAAGCGCTAGCACAGCCTCGCTATATTCCCGAGTCGGGTTATCGATACGGGGGACTTCGATACTGTGATCGATAAGACCAAATCGCAGACGAGGATTCAGATTCACTCGGTCGTAAGTCAGACCATCACCGAAATATGTTTGACTCAGTTCGGATAGTTGCTCGACAATGGAGCCGTCTTTATACATCATAGAGAAGGGCCCCCAATCCCCTCCCATTGGCATATACTCACCGCTGGCAAAACTCACAGATTCTGAGGCCGCAACGTATCTCAGGAAGTAGTTTGCGAGATTGGTGATATTCCCCATCGCCGCCATCGCCAGAACGATATTGAGACTAGTCGTGCTAGGACCCCACGAGGGAATTTCGCCCCTCGCGTCAGCGGGTCCGAAGCGCCCTTCGAGCCACGCCCGGAGCTCACTCTCCGAAAAAGTGTCCTTGCTGAGCTCAAGATTTGAGAGGGTCACCACGTCTTCAAAGTTTGAACTAGATCCACTTATTGACGTCACGATATCGCGAAGCAATCGCGACTTGCCCGCGTTATTGCCTCCGACGATGCAGGTGACACCCGTTTGCGGCAGGATCGCCTCTTGACCAGCAGCCGCTGTGATGGACGCGATACGGAATCGAAGGTCAGGCATCTTCCGAGCATGGCGGAACACGAGCAACAGCGCCACCGGTCTGTGCGTGTGCCATGCCGGTACACTCAGCCCGTGACTTGGGACGACTTCTGGCGATGGTCCGAGACGCAGCTCGGCTCGAACGTCGTCGGTGGCCTCATCGTCGCGGCCGCTCTTGCGCTGATCACGTTCGTCGTCTCGAGGGTGCCGCGCTGGCGCGCACCGGTATCGGCTGGTGTGGCGAAATTGTGGCGAAAGATACCGGTTCCGTACTTGACCACGTGGGCCCGCGTACGTGTCCGAGATGCTGAACGCTTCAGACGTGCACACACAGCTGGTCGAACCGGAGCAGAAAAGGTAGCGACCGCCCGTCTCGAAGCCGCAGATAGGGCATGGACGAGGCAGTATGAGGAAGCACTGGAGACCGGGAGGCGGAACGTCGAAGCTGCAGAGGCCAATGCGCAGGCTGCTATCGATGACGCTTACCGCCGAGCACAAGCGGAAGTCTCAGACCTAGCTGGGCGGGCTGGCTACGACCAGGGCGTCGCGGAAGGCGCTGCCAAGCGGAAGCAGATCCTCGATGAGCTGTCGGCAGTCAGACAGCGGCTGGCCGAGGCTCAGGAGCGCGTCGCCGCCATCGAAGACGTGCGTGACCTTGCCCAGAAGGCAGGTTATGAACAGGGCAAAGAGGAAGCCGCGGTCGGCCGGGCGGAATTGGAAGAGCAACTCGCGAGCGCCAGAGCTGACCTCGAGAGAGAAGTGCGGGCACTTCCCCTTCCGAGGCCCAGATGGACTATCTCGGAGGATTGGACCGGAACCTTCAAGATACGAAACATGGTCGCGCGAAGCGTCGCTCGAGAGGTGCACGTCACCGGCGACTCCGACTTCATCCATGAAGACGGAGCGCACTTCGTCGACTTATCTGGGGAGAGCGATGGATACTTCTCCGGCTCCCTCACAGCTGGTGGCATCGAAGGAGGGATCCATTTCGAGCTGACGTGGTTCGACGAGAAGGGTCGACCTCAACAGGGCAGCTTTTTCACGAAGCCGTAGCTAAGTGCATGGTCTAACCCACTGTTCGCCGCGCCACCTTGCTCACGCTACTCGGATACCACTTCGCCCCTCCCCCGGCGCGCGGCACTGAGTCCCTGTTCAAGCCCTCGGCGATCGCTGCCAGGGTTGCGCCGCCTCGGCGCTCCTCGATGATCCGAGCGGCGGTCTCAGGGCTCGTCAGGACAGGTGAGCCGAGGCGCTTGCCCTTCGCCTTCGCGACGGCCAGCCCTTCCCTCGTGCGGACGCCGATCATCTGCCGTTCCCAGCGGGAGACAGCGGCCATGATGTTCGCGACCAGCTCGCCGGTCGGGGTGGTGGTGTCGATGCCGAGGTCGATCGCCACCACTCCCCACCCCTGCTTCCCTGCCGTCTCGAGTAGCCGAGCGAAGTCGGCAAGGCTTCGGCTGAGCCGGTCGAGCTTCGACACGACGAGAGCCTCGGCCTCGCCGGCTCGGAGGATCGACAGGGCACGGGTGATGCCAGGCCGGTTGATGTCCTTCCCGGACCGGCCAGCGTCCTCGATCCATTCGACGTCCCACCAGCGCTGCTCGGCTGTGGCGGCGATCGCTGCGCGCTGAGCCTCGATGCCGTACTCCTGCCCGACAGTCGAGACCCGCAGGTAGCCGACGACCCTCACTCGCGCCAGCCGATCGCGGTCGAGACGCCCTCGCGCAAGTAACCGAGCTGGCTGCCCTCAGCGATGTAGGCGACGCCTTCGACCTCGATCACGTCGGGTCGCAGGTCGTACTCCATCGGCCAGGAGGGCCGAGCAGTGAATAAAACGAGGGGATGCAATGGGAATACCGCCATCCGCGCCCCCGCACACCCCGAGTAGATGTCCGGTCTTCCTTCGGGTGCTCGCCTAGCTCGCCGTCCCGCTCGCGGCACCGGTGCCGGTGTCCGACCCGGTCCCGGAGTCCGTCCCGGTGCCGCTCCCCTGGCCGCCGAACGACCCGGGACCACCACCGCCGGGGAAGCCGCCGTCCGGCATCCCGCCCCGCTGCGACGGGTCGAATCCGCCAACGGCGGACGACCCGACCGAGTTCCCGACGGCGTAGCCGATCCCGAAGCCGCCGCCCAGCAGCAGCAGACCGGCGAGGACGGCGAGCGCGATCCAGCGGACGCGGCGCCGTCGCCAGAGCGGCTGACGCGGCTGCGCGGGCTCCGACGCGCTCGGTGCCGCAGTCCCCGCCGTCGGCGGCGGCCACTCCGCCGTCCCCGGTGCCTGGTTCTCGATCGTGCTGCTCATGCTGCGCCTCCGGCTCTCGTGCGCACCCGGCCGGGTGCACGATCGACAGTGCCGTCGCCGCCTATGCCCCGGGCAAGAACCGCTGATCGATCCCCGAAGAGCCGTGCCCCGCCGCGCACTCTCCCGAGCGCCGTGGAACGACGAAGGGAGCCGGACCCCTCGGTCACGGCTCCCTCCGGCTCCGCAGAGCTGCTCGGCGGTGAGGCGCTACGCCGTCTTCGGCCGCGCGAACTCGTCGTACGGCAGCGTGATCGGCCGGGTGCGCGGCGGCATCCGCAGCACGGAGTCGAGGGCCGGGCCGAGGGCCTCGCGCCAGGCGCCGTAGCCGGCCTCGTTGAGGTGCAGGCCGTCGGGCGAGTACTGCTCGAGCAGGGCGCCGTCCTCGCCGGCGAGCACCGGAAACAGGTCGAGGTAGCCGGCGTGCGCCGTGGGCGCGAACTGCCACAGGTGGCGGTTGACCTCGCGGATCTGCGCGCCGAACTCGCGGGCGCGCGGCAGGATCGAGGTCACCAGGATCCGCACGTCGGGGAGGTCGCGGCGGAAGGTCGCGACGATGGTCTCGATGTTGCGCACGATGTGCTCGGTCGTGCGGTGGTAGGCCAGGTCGTTCGTCCCGACCAGCAGGACCACCGTGTCGGGCGCCCCCTCGACGAGCCCGGGCAGCCGCTCCACGACGTCGTCGCTGGTCGCTCCGCCGATGCCCTCGTCGACGACCGTCGACGCGGTCAACCACTCGTCCCAGGACCCGCCCTGGATGATGCTGTCGCCGATGAAGGCGACCTTTCCCAGCTGGAGATCGCGCCCCGCGTCCGTGTCCGATCGTTCGCTCATCGTGCTCCTCTCGTTCGCGTCCGAGGCGGCGTCGCCGCCCGCGGACCCCTCCATTGTCACCGCTGCGCCCCGCGCCCACCAGGGGAGCGCTCCTCGCCGGCGTCGGCGAGGTCGGTCGCGGTGGCCGTGATGCGGTTGGCCATCCCGTTGAAGATCACGCCGTGGAAGGGCAGCACGGCGAACCAGTAGAGCCGCCCGCCGAGACCCTGCGGGAAGAAGACGGCGCGCTGGGTGTACACGGATCCGCCGTCCTCGCCGGGCTCCGCGCGCATCTCCAGCCAGGCACCGCCGGGCACCTTCATCTCCGCGCGCAGGCGGAGCAGCGTCGGCCGCTCGATCGCCTCGACGCGCCAGAAGTCCAGGGCGTCGCCCGCGTGCAGCCGCTCGGAGTCGCGGCGCCCGCGCTGCAGGCCCACTCCCCCGACGAGCTTGTCCATCCAGCCGCGGATCGCCCAGGCCAGCGGGAACGAGTACCAGCCGTTGGTGCCGCCGATGCCCTCGATGACCCGCCAGAGCTTCGCCGGGTCGGCGTCCGTCCGGCGCACCTTGAGGTCGACGTAGACCGTGTGGCCGGCCCACTCCGGGTCGCTCGGCAGCGGGTCGCTGGGGGCGCCGACGACCTCGGCGTTCTGCCAGCTGGTCTCGATCTCGCCCGCCTGCATCTTGCCCAGTGCGAGCCGGACCGAGCGGCGGTACGGCGTCAGCCCGCCCTCGGGGTCCGGGATCAGCCCGCGGATGTCGTCCTCGCGCACCACGCAGTCGTACTGCAGCGAGGCGATGATCGGCACCGCGAGCGAGCGCGGGATCGGCGTCACCAGGTTGACCCACTGCGAGGCGAGCCACGGCGTGAACACCGGCAGCGAGGCGATCGGCCGCTGCGCGAGCCCCGCCTCGACCGCGTAGCCGTTCATCATCTGGCCGTAGCGGAGGACGTCCGGCCCGCCGATGTCGAAGGTGCGGTTCAGCGTCGCGTCCTCGAGCGCGGCGGCGCCGAGCAGGTAGTGCAGCACGTCGCGGACGGCGATCGGCTGGATGAAGTTGCGCACCCACTGCGGCGCGGGCATGTACGGCAGGACGTCGGTGAGGTGGCGCACCATCTCGAACGAGGTGGAGCCGGAGCCGATGATGACGCCGGCCTGCAGCGCGATCGTCGGCACGCCCGAGGCCATCAGGATGCGGCCCACCTCGGCCCGCGAGCGCAGGTGCGGCGAGAGCTTCTCGACGTCCGGGTGCAGGCCGCCGAGGTAGACGATCCGGTCGACGCCGGCCGCGAGCGCGGCCTCGGCGACGTTCATGGCGGCGCGGCTCTCGACCTGCTCGAAGCGCGCGTGGTCGGCGCCCGAGCCCATCGAGTGCACGAGGTAGTAGAGGACGTCGACGCCCTCGAACGCGGCCGCCAGCGACTCCGGGTCGCTGAGATCGCCCTGCGCCACCTCGACCTCCTCGGCCCACGGGACCTCGGCGAGCTTCCGCGGGTCGCGGACCAGCACGCGGACCCGGTAGCCGGCCTCGAGCAGGCGCGGGGTGAGGCGGCCGCCGATGTAGCCGGTCGCTCCGGTGACGAGCGCCAGCGGGCGCGACGGGTCCGAGGGGCGCGACGGGGCGGGTGAGGATTCGCTCATGCGAGCCACGGTACGCCGCCGCCCCTGGGCGCTCTCCCGCTGGTGCGCCGCTCCGGCCACTGCTAGGACCGCCGGAGCCGCCCCCGCGGACTCCGGAGGCGTCAGCCGGCCGGTCGCTCCGCGCCGAGGATCGTGCGGACCTTCTCGACGTCGTCGTTCATCTGCCGGATCAGCGGCTCGACGCCCTCGTACGCCACCTGGCCGCGGATGCGCGAGACGAAGGCCACGTCGACGACGCGGTCGTAGAGGTCGATCGTCTCGTCCAGCAGGTAGGCCTCGACCTGCTTGGGCGGCACGCCGACGAAGGTCGGGTTGCTGCCGACCGAGATCGCGGCCGGGTAGCTGCGGCCCTCGGTGACGAAGCGGCCGGCGTAGACGCCGTCGGCGGGGATCAGCCCCTGCGACTCGGGCGAGAGGTTCGCGGTCGGGAAGCCGAGCTCGCGGCCGCGCTTGGCGCCGTGCACGACGACGCCGCGCACTACCGGCTCGTGGCCGAGCAGCCAGGTCGCGTGCTCGACGTCGCCCTCGGCGAGCAGCTCGCGGATCCAGGTGGAGGAGACGCGGCGGCCGTGCTCCGGCCGCACGTCGTCGATCAGCTCGACCTCGAAGCCGTGGGTCTCGCCGAGCGCCCGCAGCATCGCGACGTCGCCGGCGCCGTGGGCACCGAAGCGGAAGTCCGAGCCGACCAGCACCACGCGCGCCTCCAGGGCGTCGACGAGCACCTGCTGCACGAACTCCTCGGCCGTGAGCGAGCGGAACCGCTCGTCGAACGCCAGGAGCAGCGTCGCGTCGATCCCCGTCCCGGCCAGCAGCTCGAGCTTCTGCTCGTTGCCGACCAGGGCCGGCGGGCACTTCTCCGGGGCGATCACGCTGAGCGGATTCCGGTCGAAGGTGACGACGACCGCGGCCAGACCACGCTCGCGGGCCCGCGCGTGCAGGGTGTCGATCACGGCCCGGTGGCCGGTGTGCACGCCGTCGAACTTGCCGATGGTGACGGCGGACGGGCCGATGCCGGTGAGGTCGGCGGGGCGCTGCTCGACGCGCATCAGGCCGCCGTTCCCGCGGAGGAGCGCCGGCCCTGCACCCGCAGCCACCAGAGCCCGAGCACCGGAAGTACCAGCGGGATGAGCAGGTAGCCCGCGCCGAACGCCGCCCAGACCGTCGACTGCCGGCCGAACGGATCCGCGCTCGAGAGCCCGAGCAGCTGCGGGGCCAGCACGCTGATCGCGCCGACGACGAGCACGCCGACCAGCTCGAAGGTGATGGTCACGAAGGCGATGCGCTGCCAGACCCGGCCGGGCGCCACGAGGGCGATGGTCGCGAGGATGTAGACGACGGCCGAGAGCGCCGAGAGCGAGAACGCGAGCGGCGCCTCGTCGAAGCGGTCGATGATCTGGAAGACCGAGCGGCCCGTCGCGGCGAGCGCGAGGATGCCGTAGACGACGACGAGGAGGCTGCCGATCCCCCGGGATCGCGCCGAGCGGGCGGGTCGCTGATCGGGGTGTGGCAGAGCTGGGTCCTGGGCCGCCCGTCCGGGCGCATCGCTGGGTTGGTTCGACATCGCAGGGTCAATGGTAGGCGCTCGCTGCGCCCTCTCCCCCTCGGCCGGGGATCGGGAGCGTCAGGCGGCCTGGAAGAACCAGATCTGGTGCATCCGGTAGACCATCACGGCGATCGCGAGGCAGACGACGCCGAGGATGACCGTGCTCCACCGGCTGCGCTCGATCAGCGCCCAGAAGCCGGCGGCGAGCGGCAGGATCAGCGCCGAGACCAGGTAGATGTAGAACTCGGGCAGGCTGCCCGAGGGCCGGTTGCCGACCAGGGGCGAGACGATCGCGACGGCGAGCTGGACGATCAGCAGCAGCTCGACGATCGCGGTGGCCCCGACCGTGACGTCGGAGGGGCGCCGGCCGATCATCCCGAGCACCAGGCAGAGCAAGCCCGCCGCGACAGCGATGCCGACCTGGAGGGTGGTGAACCAATCGATCACGACGTCGCCACCCGGAGCTCCTCGGTGGGGAAGTTGACGACGCTCTTCAGCGCGGCGCCGCGGCGCTCGGCGAGGCCGACCAGGCGCTCCCCCGGACCGACGGCGGCGAGCAGGCCCTTGGCCCCCGCGAACGCCTCGGGCACCGGGATCCGCTTGCCGTTCGCGAGGTCGACCGCCTCGCCTGCGTCCAGGTGCAGCAGTGGGAACAGCTCGCCCGCGACAGCGGTCGGCGTGAGCAGGGCGGCGGGGACGTCGAGCTCGTCGATGACGCCGGCCCCGGCGACCCGGAACGGGCCGACGGCCGTGCGGCGGAGCACGGTGAGGTGCCCGCCGACGCCGAGCGCGGCGCCGAGGTCGCGCGCGAGCGCGCGGATGTAGGTGCCGGAGGAGCAGGTGACGCGGACGTCGAGGTCGAGGAAGCCGTCGGCCTCCCGGCGCTCGAGGACGTCGAAGGCGCTCACGGTGACGGGACGCGCCGGAAGCACGACCTCCTCGCCGTCGCGCACCCGGGCGTAGGCGCGCCGGCCGTCCACCTTGATGGCGCTGACGGCGCTCGGGATCTGCTCGATCGCGCCGGTGAGGGTCGCCACGACGGCGTCGACCGCCTCGGCGGTGAGCGCCGCCACCGCGCCGGGCTCGGCGGTCGTGAGCGTCTCGCCCTCGCGGTCGTCGGTGCTCGTCGCGGCGCCGAGGCGGATCGTCGCCTCGTACTCCTTGTCGAGGCCGACCAGGTAGGTGAGGAGCCGGGTCGAGGGCCCCAGGCCCAGGATCATCAGCCCGGTCGCCATCGGATCGAGCGTCCCGGCGTGCCCGACCTTGCGCGTCCCGGCGCGGCGGCGGGTCCGCGAGACGAGGTCGTGGCTGGTGATCCCGCCCGGCTTGTCCAGCAGGAGGATCCCGTTCGGAGCCGCCGCAGAAGGGCTGGGAGTCTCGAGCACGGGTGCGAGGATACACGCGCAGTTCGGGAGTCGGCCCCGCGGAGCCCGCGCCCGGCACGGCCGCCGCCCGCCGCGGTTCTAGGCTGTCCGGATGAGGATCGCCGTACTCGGAGCGGGCGCCGTCGGCGGCACCGTCGCCGCTCTCCTGGACCGCGCAGGACACGACGTCGAGGTGACCGCCCGGGGCGAGAACCTCACGGCGATCCGGCGGCAGGGCCTCCGCCTCGACGGCGCCTGGGGCGAGCACACCGCCTGGGTGCGCTGCGGCGAGACGCTCGACCTCGTTCCCGATCTGGCCGTGCTCTGCACGAAGGCGCAGGACGCCGAGGACGCGCTCCGCGCCAACCGCCGCACGGTCGACGGCACGCTCCTCGTCGTGGTCCAGAACGGGCTCGACGGCCTCGACGCCGCCGCCCGCCAGGTCCGCGACGCCCGCCTCGTCGGCGCGCTCGCCCTCTTCGCGGCCAGCCACCTCGAGCCCGGCCGCGTCACGGTGACCGCCCCGGCGACGACGACCCTCGGCGTCCCCGGACGCCCCGCCGACGACGACGTCCGCCGGGCCGCCGCGATCCTCGGCGAGGCGGTGCCCACGGCCACCACCGACGACTTCCTCGGGGCGCAGTGGACGAAGCTGCTGATCAACGAGGTCAACGCGCTGCCCGCGATCACCGGGCTCTCCGTGCAGGAGACGATCGCGCACCCGGGCCTGCGCCGGCTGCTCGCGCGGGCCATGCGGGAGGCGGCGCGGACCGGCCTGGCCGCCGGCGTCCGCTTCGGTGCGCTGCAGGGGCTCACCGCCGCCCGGATCCGCGCGCTCGCGGCCGCGCCGCTGCCGGTCGTCGAGCTGCTGCCGCGGCGGATGGCGACCCGGATGGGCGACGTGCCGAACCCCGGGTCCACGCTGCAGAGCGTGCGGCGCGGAGTCCCGAGCGAGATCGACCATCTGGCCGGCGCCGTCGTCCGCACGGCGCACCGCCTCGGGCGCGAGGCGCCGGTCAACCAGCTGCTCGTCGAGCTCGTGCACGAGGTCGAGCGCTCGGGCACGTTCCTGCCCGCGGACGACGTGGTCCGGCGGGCGTCCTCCGTCTAGCGGAGGAGACCGGGACGACTCAGCAGGAGTCGGCGAAGAGCCGGCGCGGGTGCTCCGGGTCGCGGACGTCCACCAGGATCCCCGCGATCCGCTTCGGATCCGTGCTCGCCCGGTAGGCCTCGTCGACGGGCGGTTCCTGGGTGTCGAGCCGGATCGACGTGCTCCACGCTCCGCGGAGCTCGGGACGCAGGGCGAACGGCCCGTCGACGAGCAGCACGGCGTCGCGGCCGGCGGTGCGCCAGCGCGCCTGCCGCGCCTCGTCGCGCACGCCGTCGTAGCCGGCCAGGACGAAGCCGGTGCTGCCGCCCAGCTTGAACGGATCGAGCAGCACCCGGCGCAGCAGCTCGTAGTCGTAGCCCGCGAGGTAGGCGCGCTGCGCCTCCGGGATCGACGGATCCTCCCGCTCGGCCCGGGGACGGCGGAAGTCGGCGAGGTGGGCGACCACCGTGTCCCGGCCCGCCCGGCGCATCGCCTCGGCCAGCGCGAGCGCGAACGCGCCGGACACCTCCGGGTCGTCGCCGTCGATCCCGACCGCCACGCGGCCGTGCCCGTAGTTGTGCAGCACCTCCGCCGCGAGAGCGTCGAGCACATCGGCCTTCTGCGGAGCCCACTTGGTCATTCGCCCACGATACGCGGGACGGCCTAGGGTGACCTGATGCCCACCGGATCGACGCCCGCCGCATCGATGCCCGCACTCTCCGCCGCGATCGTCGACTGGTTCCGCGAGAACGCCCGCGACCTGCCCTGGCGCCGCGAGGGCTTCCCCGCCTGGGGCACCCTCGTCAGCGAGTTCATGCTCCAGCAGACGCCGGTCGTCCGGGTGATCCCGCGACTCGCCGAGTGGCTCGAGCGCTGGCCGACCCCGGCCGATCTGGCGGCCGTCCCTCCGGGTGAGGCGGTGCGCGCCTGGCAGTCGCTCGGCTACCCGCGCCGGGCGCTGCGCCTGCACGCCTGCGCCGTCGCGATCACCGAGCAGCACGGCGGCGTCGTCCCGCACGACGTCGACACGCTCCTCGCCCTCCCCGGCATCGGCGACTACACCGCGCGCGCGATCGCCGTCTTCTCCTTCGGCCACCGTCACCCCGTCGTCGACACCAACATCCGGCGGGTGATCGCCCGCGCGATCGACGGCGCGGCCGAGCCCGGCCCGCCGCGCGCGAAGGCCGACCTCGCCGCGATGGAGGCGCTCCTCCCCGACGACCTCGCCGACGCCGCCGCCTTCAACGCGGGCGCGATGGAGCTCGGCGCGATCGTCTGCACCGCCCGCGCTCCCCGCTGCGACGCCTGCCCGATCCGGGACGCCTGCGCCTGGCGGGCCGCCGGCTACCCGGCCTACGACGGCCCGGTCAAGGCGCGACAGAAGAAGTACGAGGGCTCCGACCGGCAGGTGCGCGGCCTGATCCTCGCCGAGCTCCGCGCCGCGCACGGCCCGGTGACCGCCGCCGAGATCGCCTCCCTCTGGCCGGACGCCGAGCAGCGCGACCGCGCCCTCGCCGGCCTCCTCGCCGACGGCCTGGCCACAGGCGCGCCGGAGGACGGCTACCTGCTCCCCCACTCCTGAGCGGCGCTCCGGTGTCGGACGGGGCGGGTAGCGTGGCGCCGTGACCGGTCGCCGACTCCGACTCCCCCGCCCCGACGCCGAGCTCGACAGCGCGCTCGCCGCCGTCCGCACCGCGAACGACCTGCCGGGCGCCTACCCGCCCGACGCCCTCGCCGAGGCCGAGCAGGCCGACCGCACGGCCGACGACGCAGGCCGGATCGACCTCACGGGCGTCCCTTTCGTCACGATCGACCCGCCCGGCTCCCTCGACCTCGACCAGGCGGTGCACCTCGAGCGGCGGTCCTCCGGAGTCGTGCTCCGCTACGCCATCGCCGACGTGCCCGCCGTCGTCCGCCCCGGCGGCGCCCTCGACGCAGAGACCCGCCGCCGCGGCCAGACCTACTACCTCCCCGACGGCCGCGTCCCGCTGCACCCGCCGGTCCTCTCCGAGGGCACCGCCTCGCTGCTCCCCGACCTCGAGCGCCGCGCCCTGGTCTGGACCCTCGAGCTCGACGACGCCGCCGAGCCGCGGGCGGTCCGCCTCGAACGAGCCCTGGTCCGCAGCACGGCCCGCCTCGACTACGCCGGCGTCCAGCGCACCGTCGACGCGGGCGACCCGCACCCCTCGATCGCGCTCCTCCCCTGGTTCGGCGCCGAGCGCCTCGCCCGCGAGGCCGAGCGCGGCGGAGCGAGCCTCGCCCTCCCCGAGGAGGAGATCGTCGCCGTCGACGGCGGCTACCGGATCGAGCGCCGGGCACCCCTCCCCTCGGAGGGCTGGAACGCCCAGGTCTCGCTGCTCACCGGCATGGCGGCCGCGACGATGATGCTCGACGCGGGGGTCGGCATCCTCCGCACCATGCCCGCGGCCGATGAGGACACCGTCGCCGCCTTCCGCGCCCGCACCGAGGCCCTCGGCGTCCCCTGGGGCGCCGACGAGCTCTACGGCGCCTACCTCCGCCGCCTCGACACCGCCGACCCCGCCCAGCTCGCGATCATGTCGGCCGCGGCGACGCTCTTCCGCGGAGCCGGCTACACCGCCTTCGACGGCGCCGCCCCGGAGCAGCCCGAGCAGTCCGCCCTCGCCGCCTCGTACGCGCACGTCACGGCCCCGCTCCGCCGCCTGGTCGACCGCTTCGGCCTGGCCACCTGCCTCGCGATCTCGACCGGAGCGGAGCTCCCGGCCTGGCTCCGCACGGCCCTGCCCGAGCTGCCCGCGCTGATGACCGCGAGCGACCGCCGCTCCGGAGCCGCCTCCCGCGCCGCCACCGCCGTCGTCGAGGCCGCGATCCTCCGCGGCCGCGAGGGCACCTCCTTCGAGGGCGTCGTCGTCTCCTCCGCGAGGACCCGCTCGCAGGTCCAGCTGCTCGACCCGGAGATGACCGTCGACGTCCCGGTGCCGCAGACGCCGGGAGCCCGTGTCGTCGTCGTCCTGGAATCGGTCGACGTCGCCACGGGCTCCGCGGTGTTCAGGCCTGCTGCCTAGTCCTCGTCCTCGTCCTCGCGCGGCTTCACGTAGGGGTCCGCGTCGCCGGCGTAGTCCGCCTTCGCGGCGAGCGACTGCACCTGGGTGTCCTGGTTGCGCGCCGTCGCGAGGAGGTCCTCGATGTGCTTCGCGTTCTCCGGGATCGCGTCGAGGATGAACTCGAGCGACGGCGTCAGCCGCGCCGTGATGTTCTTGCCGACCTCCGTGCGGAGCATGCCGGTCGCCGCCTTAAGGGCGAGCGCCGAGTCGGCGCGCTCCTCGTCGGTGCCGTAGACCGTGTAGAACACGGAGGCGTGCTGCAGGTCACCGGTCACCTGCACGTCGGTGATGGTGACGAAGCCGAGTCGGGGGTCGCGGAGTCCGCGCTCGAGCCGCTTGGCGACGATCACCTGAATCCGTTCGGCGAGCTTCCTCGCCCGTGCCGGATCTGCCATGGCTGGTCCTCATCTCTCTCGACGAACCGTTCGGCTCGCCATCTAACCACTCCCCGGCAGTCCTGCCGGTCGTCTTGCTGGGGGCTTGCCCTCGCGAGCTCACCCCAGGTCTTCGTGCTGGCTGCAGCGCGGCTGCGCCGGCGCGGGTGGGGTGCCTCGCCGCGGCTCCTTCCCGCGCGGCTGCGCCGCGCCCGCCAGACCCGAGCCAGGAGCCGCGACGAGACACCCCACCCGCACCTCCCGTCCGTACAGGCGGAAGTCCGTACTCCCGGTCCCCCTCCCGCGCAGGCGCCCCACCCGACGTGCTGGTGCAGGTACCCGACGCGACGTGCCCCGAAGGACCGGACCGCTCCCGCGACTTCTGTCGAGTCGATCCTCCCGCAGGGAGGGAGGCCACTCCTGCCCTCGCGCGACAGGCTCGGGTCTGGCGGGCGGGCCGCAGGCCCGCGGGAAGTCGCGCGAGGGCAGGAGTGGCCTCCCGATCCCTCGTCGGACCAGCGGCCGAAAGCCGGAAGCCCAGGACCCCAGGAACGCCGGAAGGCCCGGGCGGACCCGGGCCTTCCAGTGAGCATCAGGGTCAGCCTCGCGGCTTCTCCTTCATCTCGATCGTCTCGATCTCGTCGCCGATCTGGATGTCGTTGTACTTGCCGAGACCGATACCGGCCTCGTAGTCCGTACGGACCTCCGTGACGTCGTCCTTGAAGCGACGCAGCGACTCGATGGCGAGGTTGTCCCCGACGACGACGCCGTCGCGGATGACGCGCGCCTTCGAGTTGCGGGTGATCGTGCCGGAGCGGACGATGACACCCGCGATGTTGCCGACCTTGGAGGAGCGGAACACCTCGCGGATCTCGGCGACACCGGACTGGACCTCCTCGTACTCGGGCTTGAGCATGCCCGTGAGCGAGTTCTCGACCTCTTCGATCGCGTTGTAGATGACCGAGTAGAAGCGGATGTCCACTCCCTCTCGAGCAGCGCGCTCGCGGGCCTTCGGGTCGGGGCGGACGTTGAAGCCCACGATGATCGCGTTGTCGATCGTCGCGAGGTTGACGTCGGACTCCGTGATCGCACCGACGCCGCGGTGGATGATGCGCAGCTGCACCGAGTCGTCGACCTCGATCTTGACGAGCGACTCCTCCAGCGCCTCGACGGCACCGGACACGTCGCCCTTGATGATGAGGTTGAGCGACTCGACCTTGCCCTCCTCGAGAGCACGGGTGAAGTCCTCGAGCGAGATGCGCTTGCGGGCCTTGGCCAGCAGGGCGTTGCGCTGAGCGGCTTCGCGCTTCTCGGCGATCTGGCGGGCGGTGCGGTCCTCCTCGGTGACGAGGAAGGTGTCGCCGGCGCGGGGCACGGACGAGAGTCCCTGCACCTGCACCGGTCGCGACGGCACTGCCTCGAGCACGGCGACGCCGTTCTCGTCGGCCATCGCACGGACGCGGCCGTAGGCCGTTCCCGCGACGATCGCGTCGCCGACGCGCAGCGTTCCCGACTGGATGAGGACCGTCGCGACGGCACCGCGTCCCTTGTCGAGCTTGGCCTCGATCGCGACTCCGCGGGCCTCCTTGTCGGGATTGGCGCGCAGGTCGAGACCGGCGTCCGCGGTGAGCAGCACGGCGTCCAGGAGGTCCTGGATGCCGGTGTTCGCGCGGGCCGACACGTCGACGAACATGACGTCTCCGCCGTACTCCTCGGCGACGAGGCCGAACTCGGTCAGCTGCTGGCGCACCTTGGCCGGGTTGGCGTCGGGCTTGTCCACCTTGTTGACCGCGACCACGATCGGCACGTTGGCCGCCTGGGCGTGGTTCAGAGCCTCGATGGTCTGCGGCATGATGCCGTCGTCCGCCGCGACCACGAGGATCGCGATGTCCGTGACCTGGGCACCGCGGGCTCGCATGGCGGTGAACGCCTCGTGACCCGGGGTGTCGATGAAGGTGATCGGGCGCTCGATGCCCTCGTGCTCCGCGACGACCTGGTACGCACCGATGTGCTGCGTGATGCCGCCCGCCTCGCCGGCGACGACGTTGGCGTTGCGGATCGCGTCGAGCAGGCGCGTCTTTCCGTGGTCGACGTGACCCATGACGGTGACGACGGGGGGACGGATCTGGAGGTCCTCGTCCGTCTCGTCCTCGAGCTCCTGCTCGAGGTCGAGGCCGAAGCCCTCGAGGAGCTCCTTGTCCTCGTCCTCGGGCGAGACGACCTGGATCTTGAAGCCGAGCTCACCGCCGAGCACCTCGAAGGTGGCCTCGTCGAGCGACTCGGTCGCCGTCGCCATCTCGCCGAGGGCGAAGAGGACGGTGACCAGGTTGCCGGGGGGCACCGGCACGCCGGTCATGGCCTCGATCTTGTCGGCGAAGTCCGAGATCGACGCGCCACGGCGCAGACGGATGACCGTCTTGCCGTCGCCGCGGGGGACGCTGACGCCGCCGAGCGACGGGGCCTCCCTGAGCTCGAACTCCTGACGCTTCGTGCGCTTCGACTTGCGGGCCTTGCTCTTGCCGCCACCGCGACCGAAGGCACCAGCGGTACCACCGCCGGGGCCGCGACCGCGACCGCCGCCGCCACCGGGACGAGGGGCGAAGCCGCCGCCCGCTCCGGGAGCGCCGCCGGGGCGCTGGAAGCCGCCGCCGGCCGGACGGCCGGGGCCGCCGGGACGACCGGCTCCGCCACCGGGACCGCCGGGACGCTGGCCGAAGCCGGCGGGGCGCTGGCCCATGCCGGGTCCGCCGGGTCGGGGCGCACCGGGGCGGGGGGCCGCGGGACGGGGGATGTTGCTGGGCGTCGGGCGCGAGCCCATGCCCTGCGAGCTGGCGAACGGGTTGTTGCCCGGGCGCGGGGGCGTCGCGGGACGCTGGCCCATGCCCTGGTTGCTCGCGAAGGGGTTGTTCCCCGGACGCGGGGCGCCACCGGGACGGCTGGAGCCGCCGGGAGCGGAGCTGCTGCCGCCGGACTTCGGCGGGGCTGCCGCCGGGGCCGGACGCGGGGTCGCCGGCTTCGGCCCGCCGGGGGTGGCGGGCGAGGCGGCGGGGGTCGCTGCGGCGGGCTTCTCGGCCGCGGGCGCCGGAGCGGCGGCCTCGGTCGGAGCCGGAGCGGCGGGGGCGTTCGCAGCGGCCTGGGCGCGAGCCGCGGCCGCGGCCTCCTGGGCGGCCTGAGCGGCAGCCTGACGCTCGGCGACCGACATCGGCGGAGCCGGCGCCGGAGCGGGCGGCTTGGCCGGGCCGGGCATCGGCGCGGAGGGGCGGGCACCCGAGGGGCGGGGAGCCCCAGGACGGGCGGTGCCGGCGGTGGGCGCCGACGGGGTCGACGATGCACCCGTGCTCGCGCTGCCCTGGAGGGCCTGGCGGAGCTTGCGGGCGACGGGGGGTTCGATGCTGGAGGACGGTCCCTTGACGAACTCGCCCAGTTCTTTCAACTTCGCAAGTGCGACCTTGCTGTCGACGCCGAGTTCGGCGGCGATCTCGTGCACGCGTGGTTTAGCCACTTCTCTCCTGTCTCGGACCTGCGCCCAAGACGGGGCAGGCCATCACAAACGGACGGATCTCATTTCGAGCCGCTCATCAGTCGTTGCTCATGATCAGTTCACGGGCCGTTCTGCCTGTTCTCTCTGCGGTGTGATCGTTCGCCTGGCCGGTTCCTCAGGGTGAGGAGCCGAGCCGGTCAGGTCACGGGTGACGTACTGCTCCACGGCGCTCGCGTCCACGCTCTCGCGCGTCCGGAACGCCCTGCTGAACGCGCGGCGCTTCACCGCGAGCTCGTAGCAGTCGTACGCGTCGTGCAGCCACGCTCCCCGCCCAGCACGGACACCCCGCGGATCTACCACGAGGACGTTCGAGGGGAGGACGAGCCTCAGAAGTGAGGCCCTTGGGGCGCGCAGACGGCAGCCGACGCACGTTCTGACGGGTTCCACTGTACTCCCTCGTTCCCGGGAGCGCCTCCCCGCACCGCCGACAGCGGGGATCACTCCCCGTCCATCACCGAATCGGGCTGGATGTCGATCTTGGCGCCGGTGAGCTTGGCGGCGAGTCGGGCGTTCTGGCCCTCCTTGCCGATCGCGAGCGAGAGCTGGTAGTCCGGCACGAGGGCGCGGACGGCCTTGAGGCTCTGGTCGATCACGAAGGCGCTGGTCACCTTGGCGGGCGAGAGCGCGCTGGCGACGAAGGTCGGCAGGTCGGAGGAGTAGTCGACGATGTCGATCTTCTCGTTGTTGAGCTCCGCGGTCACCGCGCGGACGCGCTGGCCGAGCTCGCCGATGCAGGCGCCCTTGGCGTTGACGCCCGGCTCGGTCGCCCGCACGGCGATCTTGGTGCGGTGGCCGGCCTCGCGGGCCAGCGAGACGATCTCGACGACGCCGGAGGCGATCTCCGGGACCTCGAGGGCGAAGAGCTTGCGGACGAGCGACGGGTGCGTCCGCGAGACCTGGACCGACGGGCCCTTCGGGCCGCGGCTGACGCTCGTCACGTAGACGCGGATGCGGCGGCCGTGACTGTAGTCCTCGCCGGGCACCTGCTCCTCGGGCGAGAGGATCGCCTCGATCGAGCCGAGGTCGACGTGGATCATCTTCGGGTTGGGGCCCTGCTGGATGACGCCGGCGACGATGTCGCCCTCGCGGCCCTTGAACTCGCCGAGGACCTTCTCGTCGCCGATGTCGCGCAGCCGCTGGTTGATGACCTGCTTGGCGGCGAAGGCCGCGATGCGGCCGAAGTCGCGCGGCGAGTCCTCGGACTCGCCGACGACGGCGCCCTCCTCGTCGATCTCGGGCACGAACACGCTGACGTGCCCGGTCTTGCGGTCGAGATGCACGCGGGCGTCCACGGCGGTGGCCTTGTCGGCGTCGTCCGCCTGGCCGATGTGCTTGAGGTAGGCGGTGAGGATCGCCTGCTCGATGATCTGCACGAGCTCCTCGAAGGGGATCTCGCGCTCGCGCTCCAGCAGGCGCAGAACGCTCAGGTCGATGTCCATGGGCGGGCCTTTCTCTCTATTCACTTGGGGCGTGGCGGCGCAGCGCGACCACGTCGAAAACCGGTCCGGCGCCGGCGGCGCCACGGCAGGAGCCGGGCCCGCGCGTCGGGACCATTGAGCATAACCGACCGCGCTGAGGGCGGACGGGACGGAGGGACCGGAGGCGCTCAGGCTCCGAGGCGGGCGAGCGCCTCGGCGGCGGGCAGCTGCTCGCGCTCGCCGGTGCGCCGATCCCAGAGCTCGACGATGCCGTCGGCGGCGCTGCGGCCGGCGATGACGATCAGCGGCACGCCGATCAGCTCGGCGTCGCCGAATTTGACGCCCGGCGAGACCTTGGGCCGGTCGTCGATCAGCACGTCGCGGCCCGCGGCCTCGAGCGAGGCGCCGACCGACTCCGCGAGCGCGAGCGCCGCCGGGTCCTTGCCGGTCGCGATCACGTGCACGTCGAACGGTGCGACGTTCTCGGGCCAGATCAGCCCGCGGTCGTCGTGGTTGCTCTCGGCGATGATCGCGAGGATCCGGGTCACGCCGATGCCGTAGGAGCCCATGGTGACGGTGACGAGCTTGCCGTTCTCGTCGAGGACCTTGAGGCCGAGCACGTCCGCGTACTTGCGGCCGAGCTGGAAGACGTGGCCGATCTCCATGCCGCGGGCGGTCTCGATCGGGCCGGAGCCGTCGGGAGCGGGGTCGCCGCTGCGGACGTCGGCCACCTCGACGACGCCGTCGCCGGAGAAGTCGCGGCCGGCGACGAGGTCGAGCACGTGCTTCCCGGCGGTGTTCGCTCCGGTGATCCAGGAGGTGCCCTCGACGACGCGGGGGTCGAGCAGGAAGCGGATGCCGCTCGCGGACTCCTCCCCCAGGACGGCGCCCTCGGCCGACCACGGGCCGATGTAGCCCTTGACCAGCGCGGGGTGCTTCGCGAAGTCCTCCTCGGTCGCGGCCTCGACCTCGGCGGGGGCGAAGGCGACCTCGGCACGCTTGAGGTCGACGTCCCGGTCGCCGGGCAGCCCGACGACGACGAGCTCGCGGGTCCCGTCGAGCGCGGTGAGCGCGAGGACGACGTTCTTGAGCGTGTCGCCGGCGGTCCAGGCGCGGCCGTCGGCGCGCGGCTCCTGGGCGTTGGCGAGGTCGACGAGCGACTGGATGGTCGGGGTGCCGGGCGAGTCGAAGACGCGCGCCTCGGCGAGCCCGTCCACGGGCAGCGCCTCGGGCACGGGGGTCCGGTACGCCTCGACGTTGGCCGCGTAGCCGCCGGCCGAGCGCACGAAGGTGTCCTCGCCGACCGGAGTCGGGTGCAGGAACTCCTCGCTGCGCGATCCGCCCATCGCGCCGGCGTCCGCCTGCACGATCACGTACTCGAGGCCGAGCCGCGCGAAGATCCGCTCGTACGCGTCGCGCTGCACCTGGTAGCTCGCGTCGAGACCGGCGTCGGTGTAGTCGAAGGAGTAGGCGTCCTTCATGGTGAACTCGCGACCGCGCAGGAGGCCGGCGCGGGGGCGCGCCTCATCGCGGTACTTGTCCTGGATCTGGTAGAGCGAGAGCGGCAGGTCCTTGTAGGACGAGTAGAGGTCCTTCACCAGGAGGGTGAAGAACTCCTCGTGGGTCGGCGCCAGCATGTAGTCCGCGTCCTTGCGGTCCTTCAGGCGGAAGACGCCGTCGCCGTACTCGGTCCAGCGGCCGGAGAGCTCGTAGGGCTCGCGGGGCAGCAGCCCGGGGAAGTGGACCTCCTGCGCGCCGGCGGCCGCCATCTCGGCGTGGATGATCGCCTCGATGCGGCGCTTGACCTTGAGACCGAGGGGCAGCCAGGCGAAGACGCCGGGGGCCTGACGGCGGATGTAGCCGGCCCGGACCAGGAGGCGGTGGCTCGCGACCTCGGCGTCGGCCGGATCCTCTCGGAGGGTGCGGACGAACAGGTGCGAGAGACGGGTAACCACGAGGGACGATCCTATCCGGAGTCCGCGGCGGGGTGTCCCGCGCGGTCCGGGGTGGCGGCGGACCGGGCGGGTGCCGGTCCACCGCCCGCGGTCACTTCGAGACGACGACCACCGGGGAGCCGGTCGAGGTGTCGTCGGCGGGCATCTCGGCGGCCAGGCGGTTGGCCTCCTCGATGAGCGTCTTGACGATCTCGGACTCGGGGACGGTCTTGATGACCTCGCCCTTGACGAAGATCTGGCCCTTGCCGTTGCCGGAGGCGACGCCGAGGTCGGCCTCCCGGGCCTCGCCCGGTCCGTTGACGACGCAGCCCATGACGGCCACGCGGAGCGGGACGCTCATGCCCTCGAGGCCGGCGGTCACGTCGTTCGCGAGCGTGTAGACGTCGACCTGCGCACGGCCGCAGCTCGGGCAGGAGACGATCTCGAGCTTCCGCTCGCGGAGGTTGAGCGACTGCAGGATCTGCAGGCCGACCTTGACCTCCTGCGCGGGCGGCGCGGAGAGCGAGACGCGGATGGTGTCGCCGATGCCCTCGCCGAGCAGGATGCCGAACGCCGTCGCCGACTTGATCGTGCCCTGGAACTCGGGGCCGGCCTCGGTGACGCCGAGGTGCAGCGGCCAGTCGCCGCGCTCGGCGAGCTGGCGGTAGGCCTGGACCATGATCACCGGGTCGTTGTGCTTGACCGAGATCTTGAAGTCGTGGAAGTCGTGCTCCTCGAAGAGGCTCGCCTCCCAGACGGCGCTCTCGACGAGCGCCTCGGGGGTGGCCTTGCCGTACTTCTGCAGCAGGCTGGGCTCGAGCGAGCCCGCGTTGACGCCGATGCGGATGGAGACGCCCGCGGCCTTGGCGGCGGCGGCGATCTTGCCGACCTGGTCGTCGAACTTGCGGATGTTGCCCGGGTTCACCCGGACGGCCGCGCAGCCCGCGTCGATCGCGGCGTAGACGTAGTTCGGCTGGAAGTGGATGTCCGCGATGACGGGGATCTGGCTCTTCTTCGCGATGATCGGCAGCGCCTCCGCGTCGTCGCGGCTCGGCACGGCGACGCGCACGATGTCGCAGCCGGAGGCGGTGAGCTCGGCGATCTGCTGGAGCGTCGCGTTGATGTTCGTGGTCGGCGTCGTGCACATCGACTGCACGCTGACCGGGGCGTCGCCGCCGACCAGCACCTTCCCGACCTTGATCTGACGGGTCTTCCGGCGGGGGGCGAGGGTCACGGGGACCTTGGGCAAACCCAGATTCACAGCAGGCACGAGCCCCATCGTACGCGCGCCGCACGGCCGGACGCCGCCGCTCCCCCGGTTCCCAGGTCCCGCCGATCTCCACCGCCCGCGCCGGCCCTGCCTCCCCGAGCGAGCGACCCGCCGACGTCCGATCCGCAGGCGATCCCCCGCCCGCCACGCGTCCACACCTGTCCCCTCGACTCCCCCCGGCCCCCTCGCCTGCAGATCAGACCGACCTCTCGCGGCGAGCCGTGCAGGGACCGGCGCGCCACCTCCAAGGCGAACGCGCGAATCGCGTGCCAGCGATTCGCGCTAGCCGACCGCAACCCGCTCCTCCCAACCCCACCCGTCGCAAAGCCGACCGCGGCGAGCCGGGCAGGGACCGGCGCCACCTCCAAGGCGAACGCGCGAATCGCGTGCCAGCGATTCGCGCTAGCCGACCGCAACCCGCTCCTCTCAACACCACCCGTCGCAAAGCCGACTGCGACGAGCCGGGCAGGGACCGGCTCGCAAGACAGCTCAGAACAGCGTGATCGGCTTCACGATGTCGGCGTAGATCAGCAGCGCGCTCATTCCGCCGAGCAGCAGGACGACGGCGTAGGTGAGCGGGAGGAGCTTGGCGATGTCGACGGGGCCGGGGTCGCGGCGGCCGAAGAGCTTGGCGATGCGGCGGCGCAGGCCCTCCCAGAGGGCGCCGGCGATGTGGCCGCCGTCCATCGGGAGGAGGGGGACGAGGTTGAAGACGAAGAGCGCGACGTTGAGGGAGGCGAGGACGCCGACCATCGTCTGCACCTTGGAGACGACGGGCAGCTGGTCGGAGGCGGCGATCTCGCCGGCGATGCGGCCGACGCCGACGACGCTGATCGGGCCGTTCGCGTCACGGGCCTCGGTCCCGAAGGCGGCCTGCGCGACGTCGATGAGGCGCTGCGGCAGGTTGAGGATGACCCCCGCGACGCTCCTGATGTTCTCGCCGACGGTGCCGGGGACCGCGGTGATCGGCTGCTGCACGAGGGCCTGGGTCGGCGAGATGCCGATGAAGCCGACGGTCTGCGTCTCGACCGCGCCGGAGGAGTCGAGCACCGCGTTGCCCGCGGCGTCGGTGACGGCCACCTCGTTCTCGGCCGGGGTGATCGTCAGGGTGAGGGGCTGCCCGTTGCGCTCGACGGCGACGCTGAGCGGCACGCCGGCGGACGCGCGGATGATCGGGGTGAGGTCGTTCCAGGAGGAGACCGACGTGCCGTCGATCGCCGTGATGGTGTCTCCGGGCAGGATGCCGGCGGCGGCGCCGGGCGCGAGCGGGTCGTCGGCTGAGCAGCTCTCGGTGGTGGTGTCGCTCGCCGGGACCACGCACTGCGAGACCGTGGAGATGGTCGAGGTGTTCTGGGCGACGCCGATGCCGCAGAGCAGCACCGCGAAGAGGACGGTGGCGATCACGAGGTTCATGAACGGGCCGCCGAACATCACGATGACGCGCTTCCAGACCGCGAGCCGGTAGAAGGCGCGATGGTCCTCGCCCTCGCCGATGGTCTCGGCGCTGGCGGCGCGGGCCTCGTCGATCATGGTCGCGTAGCCGCCGCGGCGGGGCTCGGGGTCGGGCGCCGACTCGTTGCCGTTCAGTCCGTTGAAGAAGCCCGTGCTCGACTCGCCGACGCGGTCGCCCGGGTGCTTGGGCGGGTACATCCCGATCATCGCGATGTAGCCGCCGAGCGGCAGCGCCTTGACGCCGTACTCCGTCTCGCCGCGGCGGACGGAGAAGACCGTCCGGCCGAAGCCGATCATGTACTGCGTGACCTTGACCCCGAAGAGCTTCGCCGGAACGAGGTGCCCGACCTCGTGCAGCGCGATCGACAGGGCGACGCCCACGGCGATGATGACGACGCCGAGGACGAAGAGCAGCACGGATTCCACTCGGTCACTGTAGGCCGCGGGGTGGACCCTCGGCTGGAGAGGCGCTGGAGGATCGCGATGAGGGCGCGATCAGCGCGTCGAGGTCGGCGACGCGATCGAGCTGCTCTCGCGCCCGGAGCGCGCCGTGCCGCCGACCTGCGGCCCTCCATCGAGAGCGCGCTCGCCTGAGGGCGGACCGCCGGACCGGCTCAGCCATGCTGATCGAGTAGGCCGCGGAGCGGGCGTATCGAGCGGAGGGGGCGCCTTCGGCGCCAGTGCAGGGCGGGGAAAGGATCTTGTGGCTGGCTCGTTGTGGTTGG